>NZ_JBNPLT010000002.1:0-223029 GCF_050313615.1 Prevotella sp. SGI.167
TTGTTTGTTATATAAAAGGCACTAATGGTGGCAACTATCGCCTTGCCTTGTCTCATTCTACCCTCTATAATTGACTCTAAATATCTATTAATCATATTTTTATTCCATTGTTAAGATGATGCAAAAGTACATACTTTCGTTGGAAAATCCCCCCAAAAACAACACTTTTTTGGAATTGATTCCATAAAAAACAGTACTTTTAAGGAATTGATTCCATAAAAATCCAAACTTTTTTGGAATACTAGAATGTATCACCATTTCCCCAGCCATGCGATAAGGGCAGGTGACATACCGAGGTGCTTAACAAAACAAATAAAATCAAGACTGGTTTATGCATAAGATTAAACCAGTCTTGATTAACTTCTTTATTATAGGATGCTTACAGAGAAACTTTATTCTAATACCAACACGTGGCTCGTTCCATCTGTCTGGCTGAATACATTCAAACCGACTTTCATGAGATAGTCACCGCTATACTGCTTGCCATTGCACTCCAAATCAGATTCCTTGCCAGGCATCAGATTAGTCTCCTTTACGGTATAAACCTTATCGGCATCCAATCCCTGCATCTTCACATTCATCACAGGCTCCTTGTAGCGTGGATGCAAGTCGTATGCAAAGAGAACGGCACGCTGCTTGTCCTTACTTACATAGTTAATGGCACAGTGGTTGCCTTCGTATGGAGAAACCAGGCGATACTGGTCGCCCTCAAGAATCATCGGCTTCATGCTATCGTAGTTCTTAACAGCATTCTGCACAAACTTGTAGTCATCACCAGAAAGCGACTTGAGGTCGATATCAAAGCCCAACTTACATGAACTGCAAACATCGGTGCGGAACTTCACACTGGTATTCTTGTTCCAGTTAGTTACATGCGAGCCCATGGTCTTGGCTGGGAAGAACTTTGACAGGCTCCACTGGATGTAGAGGCGCTCGTATGGATCAGTATCGTCTGAACACCAGAACTCAGTGAAATACTTCAGCATCTCGTAATCCATTCTGCCGCCACCGCCAGAGCAGAGCATCATCGGCAACTTAGGATACTTCTTATGAATACGGGTAAGCACCTTGTAGATACCACGGACATGATCGATATAGAAATTACCCTGATTCTCCTTATGATATGGAGAATAGATATTGGTAATCACACTGTTGCAGTCCCACTTGAAGTAAGCCACATCCGGATTCTCCGTCATGATACGATCCACGATGCTGAACACATAATCCTGTACCTTAGGATTACTGATATCAAGCACCAGCTGGTTTCGGTAATAATAAGTATCACGCTTTGGCTGCATGATGACCCAGTCGGGATGCTTCTCAAAGAGTTCGCTCTTAGGATTCACCATCTCAGGCTCAATCCAAATACCAAACTTTACACCAGCCTTCTTGGCATCTCTTACCAATCCAGGTATTCCATCAGGCAGCTTGCTCTTGGTAGCCTCCCAGTCGCCGAGACCTGCATGGTCGTCCTTGCGAGGATACTTGTTGGCAAACCAACCATCATCAAGCAAGAACATATCTACACCCAGGTCCTTGGCATCCTTCATCAACTCAGCAAGACTCTGCTGGTTGAAGTCGAAGCCGGTATTCTCCCAGTTGTTCAAGAGCGTAAGGCGATCTTCCTTACCCATGTTTACCTGATACTGACGAGCCCAATTGTGCAAATTACGGGAAGCCTCACCGATACCATTATCACTCATGGCAAAGATAAACTCAGGAGTAGTGAACGTCTCACCAGCCTTCAGCTTATAATTAGAGGCGTATGGATTGATGGCAGGAATAACACGAAGGGCTCCCACGTTATCTACCTCAAAGGTAAAACGGAAGTTGCCAGGCCATCCGATGGTTCCAAGCATCACCTTGCCCTCATTCTCCTTGGCTGGCTCATCGAATCCCAGTTCAAAGAACGGCTCCTCATGCATGGCTGCACGGGTACCCAACTTGGTATCAACAATTTTCTTACCGGCAGTCAACTGGCAAGTCTCAGGCTGTCCTTCCTTAGCCCAGTCGCTATGATAACTGGTAACGAAATACTTGTTTGCCTTGAAATAAAGCATTGTAGAGCTATATCTCCAAAGCGTAACCGGAGATTTCTCCTTATGAGAGATTTCGCTCCACGCCTTGATGACGTTCTCCTTAGGGTAAGCTGCATAGTGGAGTTTCACGGTCAGCGGATACACCTTGTCCTTAAGGGTGATGATGGTCTCAACACCTCCACTGATAGCCTTTTCTTCAGAAGACTGATAATACAAATAGGTGGTCATGTTACCATCTGCATGGGTCACTGCCACTGCCGGCTCGAAGAAATCTTCAGCACCAGAGGTTGCATAAACCTCATGACCTCGCTGGCAGACGGAACCATCAGAGGCCGCATATACATCCCACTTCAGATGATTGTAATCTGAAGGATTCTTCAACTTGTCACCCAGATACACTTGGTAGAGGCGACCCTTAGGAGAAACCTGCATCACGAGGTCGGTCTTGTCGGTTGACACTCGGATGGTCTTTTGAGCAGATGCCATGATAGATGTCATGCACATCGCTGCGATAATCATAAATACCTTTTTCATCGTTCTTTGGTTTTTACGTGATTGCTTTGTTATAATTAAACGCTATAATTCTGTCGTTATTATCTTAGAATTTGATTCCTGCAGAGAATTCTACCGTAAACGGACGGAGATAGCTACCACTCATGTACTTGCCTTCATATTTTCCGGCTTCCTGCTTGGTTATCAGTTCAGAGCCACTAATGGTACCCTTGGCACCCTTCTCGTTGAAGATATTGATGACACTCACGCCAAGGCTCAGCTTCTTGTTCACATTCCAGTTGATTCCGCCGAAAGTCTCCCAGTGACCATTGAAATAGAGTGCCTCCTGAAGGTTGGCATAGGTCTTACCGAAGTAACGGAAACTCAACCAGGCATTCAGATTCTTGGTGATGTCATACTTAGGGTCCAGCTCGATAAGAACCTGAGGAATCTCCTTGACTATCATATTATTGGCATTCACACCCATAGACTGACCATCACTGAACGTTACGCTCGCATTATAGTTCTTATACACAGGCTTCTGATAGGTGAAGAGTGCATGCATGTGGAAGTTCTTGAACGGATTGATTTCTGCCGAGGTTGTCCAACCCAAAGTCTGGATATTATAGATGAGCAACACTGTCTTGCCCTCTGTTGTGCCAGGCTTGGTAAGATTCTGCTGGTCGATATTGTTCGACTTGGAAATATAGGTCACCATTGAAGAAAGGTCAATCCAATCATTCTTGTAGAAAATACCACCACGAATCAGTGGGATGGTTACTCGCTTATACTGCTCCTCGGTAGGACCTGTTCCTGCATACTCGCTGATGCGTGGGAAACGGGTGGCGATGGTTGCATCGGCTGTCAGACCAAACTGGCGGGTAAGGTTATACGTCAACTGCAAGGTGGCTGCATAATTCAATTTATCCTTGGTTACGTTCTTTGCTTCAATGCTGTGCTCGGTAGCAACAACAGAACCATCAGCAGCAGTGGCGTATGTATTATAGTTACCCATGTGGAATCCAGAGAAACGTGGAGTAGAAATCTGCTCGGCAGACATGCGGTAGTACTCCAATCTACCACCATAGAACACCTTGAACGTAGGACTTACCTTCCATTCGTCAGTGAAGTAGAGTGCCAACTTGTTCTCTGAACCCTTGGTGTATTCTGGACTCAACTCATTATAACCGAAAGTCTCAGAACGATGAGCTGTCTGCGTAGGATCAAGGGGATTGACATATATCTGGCTCAATGTGCGTGGATAAGCTTCTACGGTGCCTGCCCACTGGAACGAAGAGGAATAGTAATTGAGATGGTAATACCACTCGTTCAAACCAATCATTAACTTATGGTTGTTCAACTTCTTGGTGATTTCGGTAGTCAAAAGCGCATTGCTCACCTTACCAACATGCAACCAGGTGCGACGACCTTCTATGTAACCACTGTAGGCAGACCCATCAGAAAGCTGATAGCCATCAGCCTCGCTCACCTGAGAGATGGTACTTCCTCCGTAATCCACAAAATTGGCACGTGGAGCATTCATATACTTGGCGTTGAATTTCCACAACCATCCATTATCAAACTGATACTGGCTGATGAGGGCAATCTCGTTGGCATGATTCTCACTGCCATCGCTCATATTCCATGTCTCCATCTTTCCTGACTTTGTATTCAAGTATTGGAAAGAACCTTGACGCTGCACATATGAGTCCATACCAGGGTCAAAGCCATCAATCTTCTTGATACTGCCGTCGCCTGAATAGATAAATGGTGCGGCATTGGCAAAATTGCCAGGATTCTTGCTGTTGGAATACTTATATAATAAGGAGACACGTCCCTTTCCATCATTCAAGATGCGAGTGATACCGAAATGATAAAGTTGGGTACGGTCGGCATAATCAGTAAAGCGAAGCTTGAAACTACCTGGATCGAAATTCTGATACATACTGGCAGTATAAAGCCAATTGTCACCGATTCCACCAGACAGGTTGAGATCTACATTCTGCATACCAAAATGGTTTGCCTTATAGTTGAGCTTGCCCTTGAACTCTTTCTGTCCCAACTCGCTGAAAGAAGAAACTGCGTACGCAATATTACCAGTAGCAATGGCAGACTCAGATGGAGTCATCAAGTCGGTACCTTTCAGTGAGGCATCGCTACGCCAATGGGCAGACAGTCTGTGTACGGAAGAAGAGTAAACGGCAGGAAGACCGTTCTCATATACGGTTACATCCTCGCTTGGCAATCCTATCTGGATTTCACGAGGCTTGTTGGCATCAGATGCGTTGAGCATCACATTACGCTCTTCCTTTTTCTCCTTGTTTTCAGATTCGTCGGAAGGAAGTGCATACACTTGGCTTGCAGCAGACATTGCTACCAAAGCCATAGAAAATGTACGGATTCTTAAGTTCATAATCTTACAGTTGTTTATTCTTATTTTGACATGATTTCACTTGCCACCGAATGCGATTCGATTGCGGTTGCAAAGTTAAGGAGATTTTTCAGACATTGGCATCGTGTGTAGGTTACGAGTAGATAAATACCAGGGTTTTCAAGTTCATAACCTATTAATAATCAAGCTATCTAAGATATTAATACTTTTTAATAGAGTAGATGATAAAAAGAGGAACAAAAGTAGTATCTTTGCAGAAAAATACAACTTTAAGGCTTTCTTATAGCCTATCTGATAGAAACAATAACAATTAAAAGGATAGTTATGAAAGTAGTATTGTGGTTCTTAATGATGTTTATGCCATTAATGGCAAATGCTTCTTCCGTAAACGAGGAACAGCTGTTCCATCGTTTAGACAGTTACATCGCTCAGCGAAGCAAGTTTACCCAAAGAAAAGAAGCGAAACTGCTAAGACTCAAAAAGCAACTATACATGACTTCAGACAAGCGCAGCCAGCTTAGTCTCTATAACCAAATCTACAGGGAGTATTATACCTACCGTTACGACTCTGCCATGACATACGCCAAGAAAGGCTACCAGCTGGCTGTACAACTTCAGGATGATTATTTCGTTAACCTGAATAAAATCAATCGTGCTGCAGTGCTATCGACGGGTGGTTTCTACAGCCAGGCAGAAGACTTAATGCTCACAATGGATGTGGAGAAAATGTCACCTAAGTTATTGCAATACTATTATTATACCTTGACTTGGGTATATAGCTATTGGGAAACATTCTGCAACAAGTCGGAGTTTCAAGAAGGATTGGCAGCCAAAAAACGTTTTTATTTAGGCAAGACTCTTGAACATATCGGCAACAAGGAATCCGCTCTTTATTACTATCTTTCAGGAGAGTTTGAATATCTAAAGCAGCGTACAAGCAAAAAGATGCTTCAGTTCTACATGAAGGCACTTTCAGCCAGTCCCCTGAACAGCCGTGTGCATGCCTCATCGGCTTATTGCATTGCCCGCTATTATTATGATACTGACCAAAAGAATTTATATGAAAAGTATATTGTAGAAGCAGCTATCTCAGACCAGATATGTCCCCTGAAGGAGAATCTGGCCCTTCAGGAGTTTTCCACCTATCTATATAATAAGGATGCCTCCTATGCAAAGAGGGTTGCCAAATACATCTATTGTTCCATGGAGGATGCCCAATTCTACAACAACCGTCTCCGCATGGTTGAGATTTCACGCATACTTCCCCTTATCACAGAAACAAACCATCAGGCAGAAGTACGCAAGAACCGCATCGTAACAGCATCTCTCGTCATCGTGAGCATCCTGTCGCTAGGATTCCTTGCCATGGCTTTCTTTGCGTTCAAGATGAACAAGCGTCTAGCCAAGAGCCGTAGGGAGATAAAAAGCCAGAATACACTCTTGGACGAACTGAACCAGAAGCTGCTCAACACCAATAAGCGAAGAGAGACCTATATGCATTTATTTATGGACATCAGTGCCGTATATATCAAGAAACTGGATGATTATCGCAAATTGGTAAGCCGCAAAATCAAGGCAAAACAAACTGCCGATCTTCTGACTGCCATCAACAGCTACAAGCTGGCAGAAGAAGAGGCTGCCAACTTCTATATTCGCTTCGACAAGGCATTCATTGACTTGTATCCGAATTTTGTGGAAGAGTTCAACCAACTGCTGTTGCCTGAAAAGCAGATTGTACTCCCTGCCCCTAACAGTCTCACCAAGGAACTGCGTATCTATGCACTGATGCGACTGGGAATTACGGATGGTCAGGAACTGGCCACCCTTCTGTTCTATTCTACGCAAACCATCTATAATTACAAGGCAGCCATCAGAAAGCGAGCCAAAGACCTCACCACTTTTGATGCAGCCATCAACCAACTATGCAATGTGATAGGCTAATCAGAGCAAATGCTTGGCAAGACCCCAAGCGTATTAATTTGCAAACTGCACGCAGACAGGTTTTCCAACCTTTATATCCTGCTTCGTATCAACCATCATTCCAGTTTTCTTATTGAGCTTGAAAACTTGAATCACATGACTGTCACGGCACGCCACAAGCATAAACTGTCCGTTAGGCGTGATGGCGAAGTTGCGAGGATGGGCAGCTGTAGGTTGTAAGCCTATCTTTGTGAGCAGACCCGATTTCTTATCTACGGCAAATATCGAGATGCCCTCATCGGTTAACCGATGGGATGCATAGAGAAAGCGACCGTCAGGAGACAGATGAATATCGGCACTTCCAAGCGTACGGGTCTTCGAAGCCTGTATGCGCTGCAACTCCTGCAATGTACCCTTGTTATAGCCCAATACGGTTACCGTGCCATCCAGTTCGCCTATCAGGTAAGCCACATTGCCTTTTGAGTTGAATACAAGATGGCGTGGTCCCGCTCCTTTAGGTGCCTGATAGGCAAGAACAGGATTAGATAAAAATTCCTTGCCATCATTTACCTGGAAGCGCCAGATACAGTCGTTCCCCAAATCATTGGCAAGCATATATTGATGATCAGGAGTCATCTGGCAGCAGTGGATATGCGATACCACACCACTCCCCTCCCGATGCATATCGAAATATTGCGATTCTGGCGCCACACTTCCATCTTCCTTGATTGGGAATACGGAAATATCACCCCCATTATAATTGGATGTCACCACATATCCACCATACAGCATCACATTGCATGGTGCCGCACCCGGCATCTTGTTTTCAGGTCGAGTAGCCTTTGTTCCGCACTTCTGATACCCAAGAGGAGTCATCTCTCCCTTCGTCCTATTGAGAATGAAAGCCCCGAGTCCTTGTCGCCCATCATTATATTCGCTCACGGCATAAACCCGATTTACATCATGATTCATCATGAGAAACGAAGGGTTGCCTGCCTGTACACTGCTAACCAATTGCGATTTCCCTGTACGTTGGTTGAAACGATAAACATACATTCCGTCAGAAGTACTCTGGTCGGTATAGGTACCTACTACCATTGTAAGTTCATCACTCGCCGCTGCCGGCATCCCCACAGCCATTGTCAAGGACAAGCCTGCCAATATCGTCTTTATATTGCACATAATTGCTATATTTATTATCAAGTCAATAGTATATATAATGTTTAGAGGGGCAAAAATACAAAAAGAAAAGGAAACGGGCAAATGAAATGGCAGAAAATTGAGAATAATCCTCAACTTTCTACCATTTTCTTTTGCTCATTCAAGAAATAGTTGTACCTTTGCCATTACATAAAAGTTGTAACACTAAAGATGTAATGGCGTATGAAACTAAGTAACAAGAAATTAGCAAATCCTTTCATCTACCAAGGTTATGAAAGTCCCGAGTATTTCTGCGACAGAGAAAATGTGCTTTAAACGTGCGGAATGTGCTTAAAAAAAATAGATTCCGCACGTTTAAAGCACATTTTCATAGATATTGCATCAGCCACAGTCATAGAATTCCACACTAGAAGGATACTACTTTCTTTTGGAAATACATTTTTTATCTGCAACTTTTATCGAAAAAAGTGAAGAGAAAGATTGCTTTTTCGATATATTATCGTATCTTTGCACTTTGAACAGCTAAAATCAGTAGCATCATGAAACAACCCGGCAAGAAATATAACGATGAAGACAATATGCCCGTCAACGACTTGCGCTCCATCGTCAGCAAGGCTCGCAGCAAAGCATTTGCTGCCGTCAATTATTCTCTGGTGGAAAGAAACTGGAGAATAGGACAACGTATTGTGGAACAGGAACAGAACGGAGCATCACGTGCAGAATACGGAAAGCATGTGATAGAGATTGCTTCGGCTGCTCTTACAGAGGAATTCGGGAAGGGATTCTCCGAGACAAACATCATGAATTTCAAGAAGTTCTACCTGAAATTCAAAGAGTTAACAATTCCTCAGACAGTGTCTGAGGAATTCAAAAAGCAAAAACAGCAGACACTGTCTGATGAATTATCTTCGCACTTTCAAAAAGGGCAGACACCGCCTGCCCAATTCGAACTACGCCTTCTTCCTTGGTCTCATTACGAGCGTCTAATACGAGTAGAAGACAAGAAGGCTCGTGAATGGTATGCAAAGGAAGCGTTCAACGAAGGTTGGAGTTACCGAACCCTCAACCGCAATATCAACACCTTATATTATGAACGTCTTCTTATGTCAAAGAAGAAGCAGCCAGTCGTTAACGAGATGCAAGACAAGACAAAGGCTTATCAACAAGACAAACTCGAATACATCAAATCACCAGTTGTCTTGGAATTTCTTGGATTGCCAGAAGACACATCCCTCGCTGAATCAAAATTAGAGACTGCCATCATCAACAACCTAGAGAAATTCTTGATGGAAATGGGAAAGGGATATGCGCTTGTGGCTCGCCAGCAACATATCCGAACCGAGTAGAATGACTACTATATCGACTTGGTATTTTACAATTACCTCATCAAATCTTTTATCTTGGTCGACTTGAAGGTAAATCGCATCACTTACCAGGATGTAGGACAGATGGATATGTATCTTCAGATGTACGACAAGATGAAAAAAGGACCAGACGACAACCCTACCATCGGCATCATCCTTTGTACCGAAACAGATTCGGATGTGGCACGATACTCTACCCTCGCAAAAAACGACCAGATGTTCGCTGCAAAATACAAGCTTTACCTACCAGACAAGGAAGACTTGAGAAGAGAAATCGAACGACAGAAGGAACTGTATCTAATGGCTCATCCTGAAGAAAACGATAAAGAGTAATTCTTCTGGCAGTATCAAAATTATTAGAAGGCACCATTACAAAAAGGTCAGACGCTGCCTGACCTTTTTTATCTCATTTTCGTATAACTATCCATTTATCTATAAAATCATTACTTTTTCTTGCATAAAGTTTGCAATTTCCAATATTTATGCTTACCTTTGCCGCTGTTAAGAGGGAACTCATAACACATTACCAAACATCTTATCATCAAATAAGAAAGGAAATAGCAAATGGAACTGAAAGAGACTTTCCAAAAAGTGAAGGCAGCTAGCAAGACACTGGGCTTGCTCAGCGACGAACAACGTAATGAAGTGCTAAAGGCGGTGGCTGACGCTATCATCGCAGAGACTCCTGCGCTCCTTGCAGCGAACGCAGAAGACCTGGCGAAGATGGACAAGGCGAACCCGCTCTACGACCGATTGCAACTCACCGAGCAGCGACTCCAGGATATTGCTTCGGATATGAGACACGTAAGTACCCTGCCCTCACCGCTCGGAAGAGTTCTCAAAGACAAGACGCTCGAAAATGGTTTGCACCTGCAGCGAGTTGCCGTTCCTTTCGGAGTCATCGGCATGATTTACGAGGCACGTCCTAACGTAACCTACGATGTTTTTTCTCTCTGTTTCAAGAGTGGAAATGCTTGCGTACTGAAAGGTGGTAAGGATGCAAACTCCTCAAACTCAGCGGGTGTCGAACTTATCCACAGGGTGTTGATAACTTTCGGTATTGACCCGAATGTCGTTACGCTCTTACCTGCTACCCATGAGGCTACAGGCGAAATGCTGAATGCCGTGGGCTATATAGACCTCTGCATTCCTCGTGGAGGAAAGAAGCTTATCAACTTCGTGCGTGATACCGCCAAGGTACCGGTTATCGAGACCGGAGCCGGCGTGGTACACTGTTACTTCGACAAGGATGGCGATCTGGAGATGGGCAAGCGCATCATCACCAATGCCAAATGCAGAAGAGTGAGCGTATGCAATGCACTCGACTGTCTGCTGATTCACGAAAGCAGATTAAGCGACCTCCCTGCCCTCTGCGAAGGTCTCGCCGAGAAACAGACCAAGATTCATGCTGATGCCAAAGCTTACGAAGCTTTAAAGGGACACTATCCTGACACCTTATTATATAAGGCAGAGGAAAGCGAAGCGAAGATGAAGGAGGCAGGTTTGCTGACTGCGGATTGCAAATCCGCAGACTCAACAGAAGCAGATGCCAACATGAAGAGCATCTGGAACACCGAATGGCTCAGCATGCAGATGGGTATCAAGACCGTGGCTTCGGAAGATGAGGCGCTCGACCATATCGCTACCTACGGAAGCGGACACAGCGAGAGTATTGTTTCCAACAACGAAGCTGCCCAGAAGAAGTTCCAGGCATTGGTAGATGCAGCCTGCGTTTATGTAAACGCCCCTACCAGCTTTACCGATGGTGCACAGTTCGGACTGGGCGCAGAGATTGGCATCAGTACCCAGAAGCTCGGAGCCCGCGGACCAATGGCACTCGAAGAGATTACCACCTACAAATGGTTGATTACAGGAAATGGACAGACGAGGAAGTGAAGAGTGAAGAACGAAGAGTGAAGAAACAACGTTCGGCGGCCGAAGGGAAAGCCAACTCAATAGCGCTTCTCTGGACCCGCTCCGTACCTGCTCCGTACCCTCTCCGTACCAAGTCTTAGTTTCTGCCATGTTTGCAAGGTTTGCATGCAAACTTTGCAAACATCAAGATTCAAGAAGAAAGATCCAAGAGCAATATATATATCAGAAATAACAAATAAAAAACGAAATAACAATGAAGACATTCTTTAATGTTGAAGACCTTGGCGACTTGAAAACAGCACTCGCTGAGGCACAGGAAGTAAAAGCAAACCGTTTCGGTTATCAGGAGTTGGGCAAGAACAAAACCTTGCTGATGATATTCTTCAATAACAGCCTCCGTACCCGTTTGAGTACACAGAAGGCTGCGATGAACCTGGGCATGAATGTTATCGTACTCGATGTAAATGCCGGTGCCTGGAAACTGGAGACAGAGCGTGGTGTCATCATGGATGGCGACAAGAGCGAGCACCTGCTGGAGGCTATCCCTGTGATGGGTAGCTTCTGCGACCTTATCGGTGTTCGTAGCTTTGCCTGTCTGAAAGACCGTGACTACGATTATGCCGAGACCATCGTCAACCAGTTTGTAAAGTACAGCGGCCGCCCAGTCTTCGCTATGGAGACAGCTACCGTTCATCCACTCCAGGCATTTGCCGACCTCATCACCATCGAGGAGCATAAGAAGGTGGCTCGTCCTAAGGTAGTCCTGACCTGGGCTCCTCATTGCCGTGCCTTGCCTCAAGCTGTGCCAAACTCATTCGCCCAGTGGATGAATGCAGCCGATGTAGATTTCGTGGTTACTCACCCTGAGGGATACGAACTCGATCCTAAGTTCGTGGGCAACGCCAAGGTGGAGTACGACCAGAAGAAGGCTCTGGAAGGTGCAGACTTCGTTTATGCCAAGAACTGGAGCTGTCCGGGCGTGAAAGACCCAGCACAGTATGGTGAGATATTGAGCAAGGATATGAGCTGGACCATCGACGAGGAGCACATGAGCTGGACCAATGACGGTTGCTTCATGCACTGCCTGCCTGTTCGCCGTGGCTTGATTGTTACCGATGATGTCATCGAGAGCAAGAACAGTCTGGTGATTCCAGAGGCAGCCAACCGTGAGATTTCTGCCGAAGTTGTCATCAAGCGCATGCTCGAATCACTATAGTATTTTGCAGTTTTTTGTAGAATCCTATCACCATATATAGGTATTCTTAGAAAAAGTCCATCTTGTTTTTCTCTTTTCTCGATAATTATCATTATCTTTGCAGAAGATTAGAAAAGAACAAGATGGACAAATACATAATACTATCACCGGAAGCCAAGGGTTCGTTCAACGACCGCTTGAACTTTCTGTATCTAAAACTAGGTAATCATCTCGATATAGAGAAGATGGAACATCGCACCTTGCAATATTGTAAGGTGTTTCTCAGCGATTCCCAGAACCAGATAAAAGAACTGCAGGAATCTCTTCTCTATCAAGAATTTCTCAAGGATACGAATCTTACTATCGTGGAACAGACTCCACTGAATGGCAGTAAGATAAGTCTTCTTGTAAAAACCACAGATGTTCATACCCCCATGCTGTTTCATAGTATCCGCCTCACCGAGGAGGAAGCGAAGGATAAGAATTCATACGAACAAACCCGTATGATTTTCGACAGATACCAGCAGGCAATCAGCAAGACAGGTATGACGATGGAGCGCAACCTCGTCCGCACCTGGATATATGTAGCCCATATTGACGTGAACTACCAAGGCGTAGTAGAAGCACGCAACGATGTCTTCGATGAAGAAGGTCTTACAGCAGATACCCACTACATAGCCAGCACAGGTATCGGAGGAGCAACTCCCGTTCGCCATGCCACTGTAGCCATCGACTTCCTGACCTATCCTGACATACAGGAATCAGACAAGAAGTATCTGCAGGCACTCGAACATCTGAATCCTACCCACGAATATGGAGTAGCCTTTGAGCGCGGAACCCGTCTTACCCTACCCAGCCAGCAGCAATACTTCATCTCCGGAACTGCCAGTATTGACAAGCACGGACAGGTGGTATACGAAGGCGATATAGTAAGACAGACCGGCAGACTCCTTGAAAACATAGGAGCCTTACTGAAGGATGGCGATGCCACTATGAACGACATCCAGTACTTTATCATCTATCTGCGCGACATGTCTGATTATCATACCGTAGAAATGCTGATGAATCAGTTCTATCCCCAGATACCGCATATCATCGTAGAGGCAAAAGTATGCAGACCAGGCTGGCTGATAGAGATGGAATGTGTTGCAGAAAAGCAATAACAGCAATAAATGCAGAAATTTACTTTCAAAGAGTAAGTTTCTGCATTTTTTATGTGCCTTTCTAATATATTTTTGTTACCTTTGCAGAAATAAACTGACAGACATGAATAAACAAAAAACAAACAAACCTAGCATAGGCATATACACATTATACGTGCTGGGAGCGATAGCATGTTTTGCATTCTTCCAATTCTGCTATCCCTATCACCTGTTCTATCAGGAGCAGAATCAGCTGTTTCTGATGTCGTGGGATCATGTAACCACCTACCTTGACAAACCGGGATGGCTGGCTTGTCTGGCAGGCGATTTCCTGACTCAATTCTACTATTTCCGTTATGCAGGTCCTATCATCCTTACCCTCTGTATCCTCCTGACAGGATACAACATCAGATATGCTGTAGAAATGGCAGACATCAAGGGAAGATGGGTGGCACATTCCGTCGCCTTCATCGTGATGATTCTGCTGATTTGTTTCAGTTTCCATTACGACTACCGTCTGAGCAGCATCCTTGCCGTGGCAGGTGGAGCCAGCGTGTTCCGTGTCAGCACCTCGCTGCTCATCTCTACCCGAATGTTTATCAAGAAGATAGAAAGAGGGAACGAGCAGGGTCTCTTCCTCAATGGTTCAGGAATTGCCAACTGGGTATCCGTCATCAGCATCTTCGTCTCCGTATTCGTCTGCCATTGGTTCTTCGGATACGGTGTATGGGTATATGGCGCCTTGACATTTACCGGCTGCATTGCCAATATCATGATGGCAGGCACCTACTATCGTCTTGCCGCCCTGATCATCCCGTTTTTCCTCCTCATGCTCACCAAGCGACTCTACTATTGCGATTTCCAGACCATCTACACTTATCCTGGCATTGGCAAACTGATTGCCCCACAAATGGATCTGGAAAAGACGCTGTCTGTAGACTGCGAGTATTATTTCGGCAACTACAACAAGGTGATGCGCATCGTTGAGAAAGAAGAGAATCCGGACCAGTACATGAAGTTCTACTATAATCTCATCATGGCACAGAACAAATGTCTTTCTGCCAACCTCCTCAAATTTCCCGACAACAACCTCGGCACCTTTGAGACCCTTGGTCCCAATACTCCTACACTCACCATCAAGACGCTCAATGAGTTATATTGGGTGTTGGGCGACATGACCTTCTGCGAAAGAGCAGCCATGCTGGCAAATGTATGCTCTCCCAACAACCGCAACATCCGCATGATCAAGCGACTGGCAGAAGTCAATCTCGTCAAAGGCGACTACCAGGCAACCCGCAAATATCTGCGCATCCTGCAGAAGACATTCGTATGGCAAAGATGGGCCGACCGTGTTTTTGCATCCCTGGGCATTCATGCCCTGCCAGATGAGAAAGCCCTCCTTCAGACCTATCTTGACAAGCGCCCGTTTGTCAACACCCAGGATACCCTTCGTCTCAGCGACAACAGCTATATCATCATGAAAGAGCTGGTGGAAAGCAATCCGGCAAACAATAACGCCATCAATTACATGCTATGCAGCGACCTTCTCCTGAAGGACATGGATACCTTCAAGCATGACTACGATGCTTACTATCTCAAGCAGAAGCACGTGCAATACGATGAATTGTATCAGGAAGCGCTCACGATATATCTGGCAGGAACCAAGGCGCCACCAAGCGAATGGGCCAAGTATATCAAGCGACAGGATGTGCTGCAACAGTTCAGCCAATATAATGAACAACGCGGCAACCCTGCCTTCAAAGATACCTACTGGTATTACTTTGACAAGGCAAAGACACCTAAGTTGAACAACAACTAAAGAGCCCGAAAGACTCTATCAGCATCAAAAACAAGAACAATGAAATACAGAAACATTCTATATAGCTCCCTGGCGGGTCTCCTCCTTTTCGCTTCATGTGCCCAGACACATGAGAACGCAGAGCAGGTTAGCCATCTGCCCAACATGTATCCCGACTATGCCGATGTAACCATTCCGGTAAACATCGCACCACTCAACTTCGAGATACGCGACAAGCATCTTACCAACATCGAGACCGTTCTCACCATTGAAGGAGCAGATGCCAATGATGCAGCCAACACATTGACAGCTACCAGCAACAGTCAGAATCTGAAGTTTGACATAAAAGAGTGGAAAGCCTTTCTCCAGAAGGCTGTAAACAAGAACATCAAGGTACAGATCTATTCCAAAAGCGATGAAGGAGACTGGACCGCATTCAAGCCTTTCACCTGGCAGGTAGTAGGCGACAGCATCGACTCATACCTCACCTACCGACTCATAGAGCCCGATTACGAGGTATGGAATAAAATCCAGATTAAGCAGCGCTGCATCGAGAACTGGGAGGAGAAGATACTCGCCGACCACAATCTGCAGGAGAACCGCTGCATGAACTGTCATGCCTTCGGCAATCAGAATCCGAACCTCAGCATGCTATATGTTAGAGGAGAAGGCGGTGGAGCCATCCTCAACCGCAATGGCAAGTTGTGCAAGCTGAACCTGAAGAACGACAACCTGATTTCTTCAAGTGTATATTACGGTTTTAGTCCATCGGGCAAATACGTAACGTTCTCTACCAATATCATTATTCCGGCCTTCCATGCCGATCCCGACAAACGTCTGGAAGTATATGATTCGAAGAGCGATGTCTATGTTGCCGACCTCGACAACAACACCATCATCTCATCGCCCCTGACGAGCGACAGCACGAAGCTGGAGACATTCCCGACCTTCTCGCCTAATGGTGCCTATATATATTATTGTGTAGCCGACCGGAAAGGGTTGAATACGAAGAACCTCAAGGGACTGAAATATTCGCTGGTACGCATTCCTTTCAATGAAGAAAACGGCAGATTTGGCGAAAAGGTAGATACCCTCTATTCTGCCCGTTCCGTTTGCCATCCTAAGATAAGTCCCGATGGCAGATACTGCCTCTTCACCGTAGCCGATTACGGCACCTTCCCTATCTGGCATCCAGAAGCAGATCTATGCATGCTAGACCTGCAGACGGGTAAGACAGACAGCCTCAGCATCGTGAACAGCAACAAGAGCGATACCTATCATAGCTGGTCGCATACCGGCAGATGGTTTGTCTTTGCCAGCAAGCGCGATGATGGTCTTTACGGCAAGCCTTACTTCTGCTACGTAGACAGCCAGGGCAAGGCTCACAAACCTTTCGTATTGCCGCAGAAGGAACCAACCTTCTACGATGATTGTCTGAAGAGTTTCAACGTACCGGAGTTGAGCTACGGTCCCGTTCCATTCGATGCCATCGATGTAGAGAATGTGATGAAGCAAGAAGCAGAACAGTTCAAATAAAAAAACAAAAACGCTCCTGTTACCATATTGCAACAGGAGCGTTTTTTATAAACATACATTTGAATTCTTCACTCTTCGTTCTTCACTCTTCACTTCCTTGTTCTTCACTTAATTTTCGTCGGAATTCTCTTATCACTCATGATTTCATTTCCTGCCGCACGGGCATCCAGCTCTACTGGCTTCGAAGTGAAATCAGGGGTATTATAGGAATCCAGCAACTCGTCGTAGTACTTCTTCGGATTGCGCTGAGGCAAAAGGAACGGCTTGCTTACATTACCCTTATCATCGATGCAGGCGAGATAAAGACGGGTATAGAGGCCGTCACCACGGCGGGATGTAAAGACAAACCAATGGGAATCCCTGCTCCAGTTGTGCCAGCTGTCCGTGTTTTTACTATTGGCAGCAGTCATAGGCTTAGCCTGCCCTGTCTTCAAATCCAGCAACCAGTTATCCGCTTCCTTATGCCAGATAGGGAAACAGCCATAATCGCTCATCGTAAACATGATGTACCTGCCATCATACGAAGGACGAGGATGAGTGGCACTCTTGCCCAGTTCACGGGCATTGAAGATGGTATCCACCTTGTTGCCAAACTTACCCGTAGCCCCATCAAAACCAATCTTGCAGATATTATACTTGATATCCTTGTAACCGCTAGGGATAGGCTCTGCAGTAGAAGAGCAGAAATAGAGCGTCTTGCCATCAGGCGAGAATACCGGATAAGTCTCATAATGGTCTTTCGTCATCAGGAGAGAATCCAATATCAGTTCATGGGTTGCAGGTTCATAGACAAAGACATCCGATGCCTGGTCGAAAACTTCGATGCGTTCATCCTTTACGGCATGGAAACTCTGATGGGTGGTATTGGTACTATAGGCGCAATACTTGCCCGACGGATGCCAGTAAGGATAAACCATCGAACCCTTCAGGGAATCATTCTTCGCCTTCAGCCACTCCCGCTTGCCGTTCTGCGAAACCAAGGTAGCACCATGGTCACCACGCACATGGAAGGTAAACTGGTCTGGATTGGTTCTGTTTGCCGTATGACAATTGAGACAGGCACCCGGTGCTGCCGTATTCTCTAGGATTGCCGTTTCCTCAAAGTTACTCAAGTTTCGCTGATAAATGCCCAACTTGCCATACACCTCATAACCAGGGGCAATACGACGATAAGTCAAGCCCCAGTCCTTTAACTCGTAGGGGCTTACATAGATATTGAAGTCCTTGTACTTCAATTTTTCGCCATTCTTCTCTACAAACACAGAAACTATGAGTTTTTCACCCTTGTTCTTTTTCAAGAAATCATGCCATTCATCTACCTCAAACTCCGCATACTTCTTGCCGTAAGAATATAGCCCCTCTATGGTTTTCGGACCTTGCACACATACATACATATCCTCAATATCCTCGTCCGCCATGTTAAAATCGAGCGGTGCAATATTGGCAGGAACTGTAACCCCAACATAATCGGGGAATATCTTAGGGAATTGATTGATTTCCTTGGCATCTTTCCACACCGGAGGGTAACAACATGCACTAAGCGAAGCCATCACCACTCCAACCAACAGAGAGCACAATAAAGATTTTATCGTTTTCATATCATTCCAGTATTATCATTCTACATTCTAATAAACCTCTTTCATTCCCTCCTTCTTTCCGGCAGCCTCATCAGCCCCTTGCACCATCACATAGTGCCAGGCATTGGATACATACGGCTGCTGACCAAGCTGAGGATTCTTCGGATTCTGCATATAGAGCTGGATGAAGTTGAGCGTATTGTTCACGTTCTGTGCATCCACACTATACGGGATGGTACGCGGATCGCTATGCGTCTTCATCCAGTTGCCGATGAGAATCTCCTGGAAGGAGCGTGGAATATGGTCATAACCCACGAATCTACCCAGCGGATAATACTGCACGAACTTCTCCAAATCACGCTGCAGAAGTTCGTAGCACATCAGATATTCGTATGCCATCCTGTTATGGTTATCGTTCAGGAAGAGCAAGCCCAGCATCTGGTCCATCTCCCGGTCGCTGAAGAGGAAGTCCTGCTTCTTCTCACGATACTTGCGCAGCTTGCCATAGATAGGATGCCGGTTGATAGCCTTCTCATTACCCAGCAGCGCCATCGTCTGATTCGCCCAGTTGCTATAGAAGAGCGTCTTCTGCAGTCGGCGGAGCAGCTTGGCAGCTACCTGATAGTTGCCGTTGATGATTTCGCACTCTATAATCCTGCGGGTCAAGCGGGCACTCTTGCGATAATTCGGTATCGCTTCCTGCGCCTCGAACATATACCTTTCGGCATCATTCACCATTCCCAGACGGAAGAAGATTTCTGCAGTAGATACCGGCGAAATCATATCACGGGTAAAGGTAGGGAACAAACCCTCGCCTCCATTCTGATAGAACTCGAAAAGACGGTCGGCAAGTTGTCCTTTCTGGCTCAAGGCAAGATTCACACACGATACACCCAGCGGTGTGGTAGCCGGCTTCTTCTCAGCCTTCTCAATGATCTTATCCCATTGTTCGGTGCGAACCAGAAAATCATAATCTATCAGGTCGTAGGTCATTTCATCAAAAGAAGCCTTAATGCCGAACCATGAAGCCACAATCACCAATACATACGCCACGGCTATCACCACCTTGGATTGCTGCAGCTTCTTAATCCAGGCATGTCCATCAGGAACCATACCAAAGAAAACGACTACGACGGTCCATATCATCACACCCAAAGGCAACGGAGAAACCGTACCCGGATAGCGATAATAATTGAGTCCGCTAAAGATACGGTACAAAGGATACTGCAACGATTGCGTGGTCAGCAATATCCAGGCTACGGTGAGTATCAGCAGACAGGCAGAATAACCCAGACTGGAAAGAATGTGTCCATTCTGCTTGCCTTTCATCAGCGTATCTCCAATCATCAGGGCGGCATAAAGGAATACCACTGGTCCCAGGAACCAATAAACCAATGCCGTGCTCACCAGTTCGAACACTACCTTCACTAACCGGTTGTGGAACCGGTTGTGAATCCAGCCCATCAGCAAGGCGCCCGACAGTGCCACAACGAAAGAAAGCAACAGATTCTGGTCGCCCATGGCACACCATAAAACAATACTAGGTACAAAGCTCAACAGATATCCCGGGAAAACGGCTTTCATTCCATATTGTTTCATTAGTCCCCACGAGATAGCCTGTATGCTCATCAAGAGCAGGGCGATGATGGTACCGCCCAAGACAGGCATATAATAGAACTGTACCAAAAACTCACTGATATAGTCAGCCAATCCTCCCGGCAGCACAATGCGCTCCAGGAAATAGCCGATATCAAAGAGAAACATCTGATACTGTTCCTGAAAGCACAAGCCACTCATGTAAG
This sequence comes from Prevotella sp. SGI.167, assembly GCF_050313615.1. NCBI lineage: Bacteria > Pseudomonadati > Bacteroidota > Bacteroidia > Bacteroidales > Prevotellaceae > Prevotella > Prevotella sp. SGI.167. Next base: position 20,294 of record NZ_JBNPLT010000002.1, read on the forward strand.
GAACAGACCAGAATATCACTACCGCCACACCGAAGAGCAGCGACAACAGCGGTTTCCAAGATTTTATCATCAAATTCTTCATGATTCTCCAATCTAAATTTTTATTCGTTTATTCTCTCACCGTCACTTTCGGACGTTCATCCGAAAAGATCTGATTGCGGGTTTCCTTCATATCCAGCTCCACCTTGGTCTTGGTGAAATCCGGTACATTATAGGCATCAAACAGCCCATGATAATATTTCCACGGATTGCGCTGCGGAAGAAGGAATGGCTTAGTTGCCTTACCCTGATCATCAATACTCGAAATGTAGAGACGGGTATAGTTTCCGTTTCCTCGCTTACTGACAAAGACAAACCAATGCGAGTTGCTACTCCAGTTGTGATAGCTCTCGCTCATCTTACTGTTCACCGCAGCCAGCGGATAGGTCTGGCGAGTCTTCAGGTTCATCATCCAGAGATCTGCATCAGGTTGCACAATAGGAAAATTGCTTCTGCTGCACCGTGTATACATCAGCCATTTTCCATCATACGACGGACGAGCCAAGACGTAACTCATATTCGTCTTCGGACCATTCAGCAGCGTATCCACTTTTTCTCCAAACTTCCCCGTTCTGGGATCGAAAGGAATACTTACCAGCGAGCACTTCACTTTCAGATACTCTGCCGGCACACGGCAAGCCTTCGAAGTACTATAATATAAGGTATTGCCATCTGCACTGAAAGCTGGGAATATCTCCAGCCAGTCGGGAGTCATCAGTTTCTGGTCTGTTACCAATTGATTGTTACGTGTATCCAGTACCACGATGTTGCTGAAGTCGTGATAAACTTCTATTGGCTTGTAAGTTCCCACGAAGAAACACTGGTGCACGGCATTGGCAGCATAAGCCACATAGTTGCCTTCCGGATGCCAGTAGGCATAGCTTCCGGCAGCCTTGGTAGAATCGGTCTTGGTATCAATCCATTGCTGCTTGCCATTCTTCATAATCAAGGTACCTCCACCCTCGCCACGTATCTGGCAGGTCAATTGCCGGGCATCTGTACGATTGGCTGTATGGCAATTGAAACATCTTCCCGGCAGGGCGGTCTCAGTCATGATAGCCGTTTCATCAAAAGTATGGATATCGCGCTGATAGATGCCGATGTTGCCACCCACTTCGTAGCCGGGAGCGATACGGCGATAGGTCAAACCGTAATCATCCAGCCGATAAGGACTCACCATCATCTGGAAATCCTGATATTGCTTCCACTTACCATCCTTAAGGGTACAGACGGTAAAAGAGATGCTGCCACCGACGTTCTGCTCAGTAAGCTGATGCCAGTCTTCCACATCGAAGTCAGCCCATTCACCACAGACATGCAGTTCTCCGCCCTTGCTTCCTTTTGCCACGACATCCACCACATCAACGGTATCACCTTTGATATTGAAGTTCATCGGAGCAATATCAGCCGGAATGGTCACCCCGATATAGTCGGGATAGATGCTAGGCTTACGGTTCACCATGGTAGGATTCTCAACCGACGGAGTACAGGCGGTCATCCCCATCCATACTATCATCAAAGTATAAATAATCTTTTTCATTCTTCGCCTCCTTTCTGTTTACTCATCATTCGTTTCACGTATTCTGCGTATGGCGAACCCGGTACATTTCCCTGATTCTGTATGCACTTCACGGCATCCTGATAACCCACAGGCATCTGCATATAGCCACCATATTGCTGTACCCAACTGCCATAACGCATGAATCCCTGGATATCTCCCTTCAACAGCATCTGCCCCATGAAGTAGTCGAGCGCCATTTTGTTATCCGGATTGTTGATGAAGAGCAGTCCCATCATCTTGTCAATCTCATCATAGCTATAGATCATTTCCGTCTTGAAGCGCATTCTTCTAGCCCTTCCCAAATCAGGATCATGACTGATAGCCGTATCATTGCCCAGCATCGCCTCCATCTTCACAGCCCAGTCATGATAGAAGAGCGACTGCTTCAAGAGATCGATATTCTTACGGGCTACAGCATACTTGCCATTTACAATCTGACATTCGGTAATGCGCTTCATCAATCTGCCACTCATCTTTCCATTCAGGATGGAAGCCTGCAAATCGCTGGCATAGCGAAGAGAAGAGTTCACGAGACCCAGACGCCAAAAGGCTTCCATCGTAGGATACATCGACATGTTATCACGGGAACGGGGAGCCAGCAAGGCATTTTCTCCACTCTGATAGAAAGAAAACATGCGGTCGGCAAGCTGACGGGTCTGAGCCAGGGCAAGATTCACGCAGTTGCTGGTATAGAACACCTGCACCTGATTCTCCTGCGCATCATGGATGATATCTTCCCACTTCCCGTTACGCACCTGTTCGTTCAGTTTGACCAAGGCATAGAGGTCCTTGTCATATCCCCATTTCTGACCCGGATACCGCATAGGCACGCGATAATAGTTGATACCTGCCATCACAGACATCAATGGATATTGCACCAGAAGGGTACTATAACAAAACAGCTGTATAGCCCAGAGATAGAGTATAGACAAAGGATAGGCAATCGCAACGGAAGGAAGCTTGCCTTTCTTCACCTGCATCAGGAAAAAAGCCAGACGGAGGAAGACATAAAGCCAGGTTGCACCGCCTCCAATCAGCCAGAACAGAATGGGTATCAGAAGCACATCTGCCCACGCAATCCTTGCTCCCCATCTCCGGGTAGCAAGATTCATGAGCCATGTTGACAGCAGGGCTAAGGTCAGAGCTATCGGGAAAGACAGGAGCACTTCGATATCTCCCATCACTTCCAGCAACAGGATAGAAGGAAGAAGAGCTATGAGCATCCCATACCACTTCAACGGCTTGGCTGTATAACTCCTGATTACCTGATAGGTAAGCGACAGGAAAGCCACGAAGAGAAAAGCCAGAATGGCAGCACCCAAAACAGTAACATAATAGAACTGTACCAGGAACTCGCTGATATAATCAGCCAAACCACCTGCCACACTCAGGTCATGCCAAAAGTAGTCGGCAGACCAAAGAAAGAGCTGGTTCTGCTCTTGGTAACATAAGGCTTGTGGATAACCACAATACCAAAAAAGGAAGATGCATAAGCCGAACAATGTGACCAGAGTCATTTTCCCATATCTAGAAATGAACTTTTTCATGCACTTAATAGATTAGTCGGGGTACCCATATTTATCAACATCCCCTACAGCAAATATTTTACTTTGCTGAAGGATACATAGTCTGAAGAAAATTCTTAAACACTCCGACAGGCTGACGCTTGAGGAAGGCGATGTTATATTCCTTCAACTGGTTCTGTATCTCCTTACCCTTGGTCATCAGCAACTGGTCTGAGCCTTCCTGACGGGCCTGCATACGAAGCTGGTTGTAGGCACTGTTAAACTTCATGATCTGATCTTTCCATACCTGGAGAGAATCATTCTGAGGAGTTCCCCCGGAAATACTGTTGGCACCAATCGTAACCTTGATGTCGCCCGGTTCAGAAACAACCAGCAAGTCCTGCACGCCATCACGATAGTGATAATCTATACGAATCACTTTCATCTCAACAGTATCGGCAACAAATTCAAACTTGCCGTCCTTGATGACAACAGAGTCTACATGGGCAGCATCCTGCAGTCCGAACATAGGCACAAGGAAAATCTTCTTGCCATCCCAACGGTTCGACTCCATCGTACCATGGATACGGCAATTTCCCTTTTCGGCAGACTTGCAACCTGCCATTACTACCATACTCGTAACGGTCATCAGAGCGATAACCATCAATAACATCATTTTTTTCATTGTTCTCTTTAGGTTTAATCTGTTTATTTATTCAGTTCTTTTCAGCCAGGAAATAGATAGGAGCATTGCTTGCGCCCTTCTTAACGAGAAGCCCTTTCTCCGTAAAATGCTTCAACCATTTCAAGGCAGTCTGCTGGCGCAAGGAAAAATGGAATTCCATGTCACGTCGGCAAATATATTCATTCTCTTTCAGGAAATTTACCATCTTGTTCCACAACTGTTCTTCGGTATATTGCCGTGACCTTGTTGTGAATTTGGAACGTTCAAACTTGACATGCCGTGAAACCTCATTCAGCAGTTCGGCAGTAGGCTTGAAGTTTATATTACGCAGACGGATGTCATTACCTGTCACCTTTTCCATCGTCTTGCCTTCCGGCAACTCAGTTGTAACAGACAGGGAGAGATAGCCCACTTGCGGAAGATAGAAGCGGGCACCTTGCGACAGTTCGGTCACAATCAACCCATGCAGCGCAGTCATCACAGCCTGCACATCAGCTCTGGTAAGCGAACAGACCTGCTCTATATGCTCTTCAATCTGCTTACTGGTCATCGGTTCATGGTCTCGCAACCGGACAAATTTCTGTTCTCCACCTTCGCCCTTCGAGTTATGGATGGAATGGATTTCATACTTTATTGCCATAGCTTAGTATTGTTAGTTGTTCATACAAGTACGTTATAACCAGTTAAGTACGTAAGCCATACGCTTCAAGTCCTAGAACTGTGCGACGTGCATCGAACGGTGCACGAGCTCACTTCGAACGCAGCACGCTCTTACTTCGTCCGATGCATGCGCTTACACCGTTCGGTGTGAGTCATGGAGTTGGGGAAGTATAAGCTTCTGGTTGTACAAGTAACCCCGTATAAATGTACTTGTTTTACTGCATACAAAAGTACAATAAAAACTCGTAAACACCAAATCTTTTCAGCAATTATACAAGAAAGTACAGAAGAAAAGCAAAAAAGGTCAAATTCTGTTTACTAAAAGGTATGAAAAAGCCCCGACTGTATCACTACAGCCGAGGCCTAACCTTATTTATAAACCTTTATTTTCTTGCTCTTGCAACTGTTTCATCAAGAAATTCTCTAAAGTCTTCTTATCTGGCAATTGGAGCATATAGGTAGAAACAAACAATTGATTGTCCATACCGGCAAGCGCATATTCCACCATTTTCTTACCCTTTCTTGTGCAAAGCAATATTCCTATTGGCGGATTATCCCCAGGCTGCATTTCATTTTCCTTATAATACGAAACATACGCATTGAGTTGACCAAGATTCTCATGAGAGAATTCCTCGTCTTTCAATTCTAAGATAACACTACAATGCAACACTCTATTATAAAATACCAAGTCTGGATAGTAATACTCATCATCTATCACGATTCTCTTCTGGCGTGACTCAAAGCAAAAGCCTTTTCCTAATTCCAACAAGAATTCCTGCAAATGAGAAATCAGAGCTTCCTCTATGTCGTGTTCAGTAACAACCTCTTGCGCTTTCAATCCCAAGAACTCAAAAGTAAATGGTTCTCTGATTTGCAAGGCATTAGAATCATGACCTTTCATTGTAGGCAAAGACATCATTTTCTCAGGGTTAGTGCTTATTCCTGCACGAACATAAAGGTTGGTACTAATCTGTCGACGCAATTCACGAACAGACCAAGTACACTTGATACACTCTTGCTCATAGAAATAGCGAGCAAGAGGGTCGCTTTGCGTCATTATTTCGACAATGTGAGAAAACGACAACCGTGAAATCAACAACCTACCAGAGGTTCGGAATTTATCCGACACTGTCGGACTTTTTTCCACAAATGAGCCAAACATAGATTTATCCGACAGTGTCGGATAAATTGAGGCAAAAGGCATTATTTGATCAGAAGATTTTCTAACCCAAAGATTTTCCATCATTTGGGGATAATAAAGATAAAAGTTACGTGAATTTTGGAAGAGGGTAACGTTTAATCCCTTCCTATTCACTTTCTCCACAAGTCTCTTGAGAAGGTGATCTCCATATTCCGCCCTATCCTTACCATGTTGTTCAAACTCCACGATATAATAGCCAATGAGCCAGTTACGCATAGTCTGCATTCTATTGATAGCCTTTACTGCACAGGTTTGTGCTGCATCATGAGTCGATTGGATTACATGAGTCAACTCCAAGAAAGAGTGACTACCATGCATCCAATCAGAAACAGGAAGTTCCAGTCCATCATGATTATATACAATCGTGTTGTCTGCCATAAAGTTCGTTCCTTAAAAGTACGCTGCAAAGATACGATTAATATTCCTAACTGCCAAACTTTTAGAGGAATATTTCAAGAAAAGAGAGAAGCACGAAAAAGCCCCGACTGTATCACTACAGCCGAGGCCTAACCTTATTTATATTATAATCACAACGATTATTTCATGTTCTATTTCTTAGCCTTGAATGCCCACCAGGTTGCTTCACCCCAGCCAGCTGTGCCAGGAGCTGCATAAATCAACTTCAAGTGATTAGCATCCAACTGCATAATTTCAAAATCGGTTGGCGTTTCGCCACCACCATTAATCTTGAATGGGAAGAGGATAGAACCAGCATCTGTATGGAGATTACCCAATGCCCACTTAGTCTGAGAGCCATCAACAGAAGCTATGGTACGCTCACCCATACCCCAATTCTGAATCTCATACTTGCCTTGGCGAATCTGCTTGCCTGAGCCATCGAAAGATGTAACAGTCGCTGTTTTCCAATCGAATGTCATATAAGCGTTAGGATCTTCCTCACCAGTAGCGACACCCGTATCAGAATGTTGCAACTGACCTGTCAAATCTGCAGGAGGACATCCCCACCAGATACCATTGCCATCATTGCAGAAAGAGGCACCATCGCCAGGAGCATAACCTAAATTACCCCAAGCACCCTTATCTGCGCGCCAATCAGTATCCCAAGTCCAAGCCTTTGTATCAAAGCCATTCAAAGCAGACTCCGCATCAGAGCCACTCTTGAATGCCCACCATGTGGCTTCACCCCAGGCTGCAGCGCCAGGAGCTGCATAAATCAACTTCAAGTGATTGGCATCCAACTGCATGATTTCAAAATTGGTAGGTTTCTCGCCACCACCATTAATCTTGAAAGGGAAGAGGATTGCACCTTCTGTAGTCTTCAATGTACCATAAGACCAATTTGATTGACTTCCATCAATAGAAGCCTTATCTCTCTGACCAGTCCAACCTTCTACGGAATACTTACCCTTTCGAATTTGGTTTCCACCACCATCATAGGTGATAATATTACCATCATCATAGAATTCCATATAAGCATTAGGATCTTCCTCACCAGTAGCGACACCCGTATCAGAATGTTGCAACTGACCTGTCAAATCTGCAGGAGGACATCCCCACCAGATACCATTGCCATCATTGCAGAAAGAGTCACCATCACCTGGAGCATAACCTAAGTTACCCCAAGCACCACCATCTGAACGGAATTCAGTATCCCATTTCCAGATTTTCTTTCCATAAGCATCACTTGCAAGCAAGCGCATCTCAGGAGTCAACTCTGAAGGAACATATACGTTAGCTGTTTTTTCAGCTGTGACCGTAGAACCATCGAAGTTCAAAGTCTCAATATAAAATTTCTGTTCTGTAGGATTACCGCGCTTAGGAACAATCTTAAACTTACCATTAGCAACTCCAGAAACAAGAATGTTCTTTGTGCCTTCAGCATCTACCTGATAGATAGAAACCACTCTTGAAGGAGAAGTAAAGAAGGTGAAGTAATTACCATCCTGTGCTTCAGTAGTACATTCCTCATCACCATACTGGGTGAAAGAGAAACCATCCTGCAATTGTTGTGAGGTTAGGCTACTGACTGATACGCTCACATCATCCTTAGAAGGATCACAAGCAGTAAGCAAACCAGCTGCCATTACCATGAATAATATTGATTTTTTCATTGTAATTCATTTTTAAGATTCGACATTGTTGATTACCAACCAGTGTACTCTGCATCAGCAGCAGTCCAACCGTCATTCTGCTTAACCGTACCCAAAGCCACCTGAGTTTCAGGCATTTTCTGGAAACCAGCAGTAGCATTATAACGAGCTGCATAACCACCATTATGAGCTGTGTTCTTTCCAGGATTACCACAATAGTAAACATCCTGATTTTCCTGCTTAGCCAAAGCCACCTGAGCAATATGCCAACGACGGATATCATTCCAACGGATACCCTCACAGGCAAACTCCCAACGACGCTCGTTCTGCAAATCCTTCAAAGAGTAAGAAGAATAATAGTTAGCAACACCAGTAGCACGCTCATGTACCTTATTCATACCAGTAACATCTTCCTTCAACTCACTCTGCATCAAAAGCACATCGGCAAAACGAATCAAAACCAAATCGTGAATATTACTCAACTGGAAGTTGTTCTCACCAGATGTATCCCAATTGCCTGGGTACATCAAGGTCTCGAAACATGCAACATAAGCAGGAGTTGAAGTTGTACCATCATCATTCTTGACAACAAAAGAACCATCATTCTTTGCACAGATAGGAGCCCACTTCTTAGAATAGTAATCAGTCTCCTGAACGAAGTCAGCCCATCCACCACGGGTATAATTAGGCATTTCAGCCTTGTCATTAACATCACAGACTGTAGCCTTCAGACGAACATCCTTGTTTTCAGAGTCTGCATTCTTCCAATCCTTCACCAAGTTAGGAGCTACAGGACCAGCACCCCAACCTTGACCGAATGGGAATGTGTTAGAATAATCCTGACCACCACGAACACCAAAATGAAGAGCATAACCATTAGCATAACCAATGGTAGTACTCCAAGAAGCGAACTTATTGAACTTGATAGCGAACATAGTCTCTGGATTTACAGCATTGTCATTCTCTACCCACTTCAGGTTATTGTCCTTTGCATATGGATAATCCTTAGCTACCTTGCTGTTAGAGTAAGCCCAGAGATTGCGGAAATCAGGAACCAGTTCGTATCCAGAATTGTTCACACAATCATCAATAGCCTTCACAACATCCTCCTTTGTTAGAGTTGTACCATTAGGCAATTCTACTGATGTCAAAGGAGAGTAATTGGTACTTACCAAATCAGCGGTCGTTGTACCATTGCAATAGAAGCCAGTATAGAACAACCATACACGTCCCAGCATTGCAGCTACGGTATATTTATCCAAACGGCCATTGTCCTTCTTTACATCAGGCATAGCAGTATAAGCCTCATAGAGATCCTGTAAAATCTGTCCCCAAAGTACCTTGACATCCCCCTGAGAAGAAGAATCAGCATCCGGGTCTGTTACCAAAGGCACATTACCATACATAGAAGCCAACTCATAATAGTAATAGGCGCGAAGAGCCTTGGCCTCACCAATTGCCTGATTCTTGGTGTCTTCAGACATATTGCTGGAAAGCCCCAAATACTTAATTGTATTATTGGCACGAGCAATACCGGCATAACGATCAGCATAGAACTGATTCGTCATATCAGCGTTATAGTTACAAAGCAAATCTTCTGCCTGCATCAACTTATCGTTGGTACCACCGCCACCAAGTTGGTCATCACTTGCTAGAGCAGCATTATATAAGAATGACATCTGCGGATTCGCATTGATCGTATTCAAGTTCTGGTAAACACCAGCTAAGATAGCCTCAGCATCTGCATCAGTCTTAGGGAACTCACTTGTTGACATCTCGCCGACATTCTTTACGTCGTCGATATCGCAAGAGGTCAATCCTAAGGTTGCAAGGGCTACTGCAAATATAAATATCTTTTTCATTGCTATTCATTTAATAAGATTAGAACTTAACATTTACACCAACCATGAAGGTACGTGGTTGAGGATAGTTACCAACATCAACACCAGTAACCCAAGGTTCTGAGCCGTTGAGTGCCATACCATTTTCAGGATCCATACCCTTGTAATCTGTGATTGTGAAAAGGTTCTGAGCTGCAAAATAGAGACGAAGCTGCTGGAATGGACAATTCTTCCAGATGTTCTTGAAGTCGTAACCGACTGTCAGGTTCTGCAAACGGAAGTAACCAGCATCCTCAATATAAATGTCAGAAATAGACTGCCAGTTCACACCACGGTTCATGGCTGCCAACTGTGGATACTTATAAGATGTACCCTCGCCATTCCAATAACTATATACCTCTGTAGTATAGTTCTCATACTCACCATCAGTAAACTTACGGTAAGAGCGAGCCACCTGCTGACCCAATGCAGCATAACCAGTAACGTTGATATCGAAGCCCTTATATGAAGCACCCAAAGTGATACCCATTGTTACATCTGGGTTAGGATTACCCAAGTCGGTCTTATCAGCATCATTGACAATACCGTCACCATTTGTGTCTACAAAGCGCAAATCACCAACCTTCAAACCAGAACCCTGATGAGAGTTTGCAGGATCCTGATCCTTCAATGTGCTGATATATTCCTTCAGTTCCTGCTCATTCTGGATAGGACCAGCTGTCTTGTAACCCCAGAAGTAGCCGATAGGATGTCCTTCCTCGAAACGAGCCATATAACCAGTACCCTGAGCAAGCAAATCAGAACCACCAGAGTTGTACTTCTGTGAGCTATTTACCTTGGTTACTTCATTCTTATTGTATGCAATATTGTAACCCACATTATATTTGAAGTCCTTTCCTATCTTGTCGTTCCAAGTCAAGGCAACCTCAACACCGGTATTGCGAACGGTACCGGCATTCTTCATCTGAGTGCTGAAACCAGTAGTAGGAGAAACAGGAACATTCAACAGAAGGTCCTTGGTAGTCTTGCGATACCAGTCAAAAGTCAAACCTAAGCGGCTATTCAAGAAACGGGCATCGAAACCAAGGTCAAGCTGTTCAGATGTTTCCCATGTAAGTTCATCGTTAGCCAAACGGGTAAGAGCAGCACCACGAACTGGATCATCCTTTGTATTGCCGAAAGAATAATTGCTATACTCGTTATAAGCAAACGCAGCCTCATACTGGAATGCAGAAATATTCTTGTTACCATTCTGACCCCAACCAGCACGAATCTTCAAGAAGTCGAACCACTTAGCCAAAGGCTCCATAAACTTTTCGTTGGAAACAACCCAACCACCAGAGAATGAAGGGAAATATCCCCAACGCTTACCTGGAGCAAACATTGAAGAACCATCAGCACGCATAATAGCTGTGAACATATACTTCTCATCGTAATTGTAGTTCAAACGACCGAAGTAAGACATACCACGTGAATCGGTATATGGCAAACCTGTAACTGTAGCAGCCTTGTTGTTCTTCATCAATGTCATGTATGCATGAGACAAATCGCCGAAGATAGAGCTGGAAGCTGTAGCATTCAGGCTATAGCCAAAATCAGGACGGCTCTCACCATACTCTGTACCCAAGAGGATATCGAAGTCATGCTTCTTGTTGATATCAAACTTGTAATTCAAGGTATTGGTTGTACCCCAACCCCAACCGAGGCCTACATTATTGGTAGCCTGGTCTGATGTACGCTGATCTCCCTGGTCATTCAACTTGTACACAGGAAGATAGCAACGCCAAGAATTTGAGTTATGACTATAGTTAATCTGTCCACGATAGGTCAATCCCTTGATAGGCTGAATCTCGATATAACCAACAACGTTCAATCCAAAGTTCATGCTCTTGTTGTTTGCACTCTGGCTATAAGTAAGAGCAGCAATAGGGTTACTTGCATAAGAAGTATAATTGAACATACCTGTGCTCTTCAAGTCATTGTAACCGAAGAAACCACCCTCCTTGTTATAGATAGGAATCAATGGATTAGCACGCAACATGTTAGAGATGGCATTGCTATACTGATTACCTATCTGGATACCTTGATTCTGCTTGTGGCTATAATATACATTTTCACCTACCTTAATAACGTCAAGTCCCTTACTGTTGCGATAAACTACATGCTCTGAATTGATACGGAAAGTGAAACGGCGATAATCAGACTTAGCATACTGACCACCAAAAACACCGTCCTGATACTGATAACCGGCACCAATAGAGAACTTACTACGTTCACTACCACCAGTTACATTCAAAGAATGACTAGTAGTAACCGCATTCTTATTGCGGATAGCCTCTATCCAATCTGTTCCGGAATTAGAACCATCAAGATATGACTGATACAAGTCCTCGTATCCCTTAAAATACTGAGACCAATCGCGTGGCTGTTCACCACTATTGTAACGAGCCAAATCCATTACCTGCATATACTGCTTGGCAGTCAACATCTGTGGCAAACGATATACGTTTGACCATCCTACATTACCATCATAAGAAACCTGTATTTTACCCTGCTTACCCTGCTTAGTAGTTACCAAGATAACACCATTGGCAGCAGCAGAACCGTAGATGGCACAAGATGCAGCATCCTTCAATACGTCAATAGATTCAATATCAGCAGGATTCAAGTTGTTGATATCACCACCAGAAACGCCATCAATTACATAAAGAGGAGCGGTATTTCCATTGGTACCTGCACCACGGATCATAACCTTAAAGCCATCACCTGGCTGACCTGATGATGCCTGAATATTTACACCAGGAGTCTGGCTCTGCAAAGCACCCAGCGCCTGAGTAGTATTAAGCTTAGAGATATCATCACCCTTTACCTGTACAGTTGCACCGGTAACGAGCTTCTTCTTCTGCACACCATAACCTACGACAACAACTTCATCGAGAGTCTTGTCGTCTGTCTTCATTGTGATTTTGAAACTAGACTGGTTACCAACAGCGATTTCCTGCTTCTGATAACCAATATAGGTAACTACAATAGTAGCGCCCGGCTTCACATTCAATGTAAAGTTACCATCCAAGTCGGTAACTGTACCATTGTTAGGATTGCCCTTTTCTACTACACTTGCACCGATGATAGGACCTTCTGCGTCACTTACATTACCGGTAACTTTCTTAGCTTGCTGTACAGCATTTACAGTCTGATTAGGAGATGTTGCCAAAGCTTCAGTTGTGTAACTCAAGCCTAAGGATGCCAACGCTCCAACAAGCAGCACTGATTTTCTTAAGTTTAGATTCATATCTTATTGTACTTTCTAGGTTTAATAGAATTAAATCTTTGTGATTGACTAGTAAATAGCCACTCTCTATGCTTCCTTACAACTACCAGCTGCAGGGAAACGATTTTTAACTTTCAAGTTGAATTCATGTTCATAGGTCAAAATATTTTTATTTGTTAGTTTTGTTATTTTAGCTCTTTGTTTGTGACACATTGTAAGTAGATATCATTCAGTGGTAACAGTTGCAATAGTATCACGGCTGCAAAAGTACAACTCTTTTTTGAAAAAAGCTGATACTATTTTGCTTAATTTATGTATTTTTCGTTACTAAGGATATTTTTTTTAAGAAATAACGATAAACACGAAAGGTTTGTTAACCTTCAGTGTTTATCGTACACTTAACATTTTAGCAGTTTTTGTGGTACATTTTCGCATAAAGAGCAAAAAAGTATCACCCTATTTGATTCTTCTCGTTACTTTGTAGCAAGAAAATTGCGAACCGGGTTGGCATACATCGTTAAAATCTTCTCTTTCAAGAAGGCTTCATCCTTGTTTGGAAGCTGAATCTTTGCTAACTGTCCTGCGATATATTTCTCGAATCGTGCCTTGTCTTCTGCAGTATATTCCGCTACATGTGCCTCGGTATTCTCCAAAAGATCAAGTGCCACATAATTGCCTGGATAGAGGCGATAGTTGCTATGAACCTCATGGTCGATATGCGAAGCGATGGTAGTGAAGAGTTCCTGCTTCGGCATCTCCGGGTCGAGGGAATCAAGATATTCGTCTAGGCATGGGGCTGCATGATAATGTACATGTCCCTTATAACCGAAGATACCGGTCTGCATGCTAACGAGATCATCCATAGGTCCCTTCTTCCAGCCTTCCACATCACGCTTGAGCTGATACTCCTGAGCTTTGAGAAAATCGCAAGGATCATACTCATAGCTGATAGACAGCGGAACGAGATGAAGCTGCTTCAGGCGGTCGATAACGCTGCCTTCTCCGCCCATCGCCATCATCTGCAGGATGCTCTTCTGTGTGCGGTCGTCGCTATCCTTGGCTCTACCCTCTCGCTGGGCAATCCAGATATTCTCGTTCTTCTCCTTGATGGCGAAGTGCATATAGTCGGAAAGACGCTTGCTCGACATCAGCATCTGGCGCATGCTCAAGGCACGTTCCACGATAAAAGCCTTGTTGACACGTACCAGGTCCTTGACCCAAGGAAGAGACAGGAGATTATCTCCGATGGCTATCTCGCAGGTGGTCTTGAAGCCATTGTCGATAAGCATTACATCGAGGATGGCTGAATCGAGCACGATGTCGCGGTGGTTGCTGATGAAGGAATAGTTGCGGGTATTATCGATGGCAGCGCAATCCATCTCACAACCCGTTGCTGCCTTCTTCAGGATGCCATGAACAAAATCGTAGGCGAAAGCTTTCTGGAACTCCAGATTGGTCTTGCAGGCCTTCAACTTCTGGGCAATCATCTCGAAAGGAACTTGTGGATAGAGATAAGCAAGTACTTGCTTGAACTGATCGTTTGAAAGCAAACGGTCGAACACCTCAGGAAGGTCTTCCGGTTCCCAAGGTCGAATGGTATCAAATTCTTGAGGGATCTTCATAACTTTATGGTTTTATGGGAAGTTACAGAAGTAAAGAGAAGTTATCACTCCCTATGGTCGTTTGGGAAGTTAAGGGACAAATGCTTTTTCCCAAACCAATAGGTTTCACAACTATTGTCCCTTAACTTCTATAAATTCCCTTAACTTCTATAAATTCCCCAATTATTAGAACTGATTCTCCACAATGTCGCTGAGCACATCCTTGATGTCAAGGCCTGCAGCGCGGACCTGCTGAGGAATGAAACTGGTAACGGTCATTCCTGGAGTGGTATTGATCTCCAGCATATTCACCTTGTCCTTACCGTCCTTATCCTTAGAGATGATGTAGTCGATACGGATGATACCGTTGGCATGGAGGATATCGTAGATGCGGGATGTGGTCTTTGCCACCTCTTCAGCAGTCTCAGGAGAGAGACGGGCTGGAGTGATTTCCTGTACCTGACCGTTATACTTAGCATCGTAATCGAAGAACTCATTGCTGGTTACCACCTCGGTAGCTGGCAAGACAACGGTCTTCTCTGCTGTCTTGTAAATACCCTGGGAAATCTCGGTACCATCGAGGAAGCCTTCAATCATTACCTCGTTGCTCTCCATGAATGCCACACGGAGGGCTGGAGCCAACTGGTCGGCATTCTTCACCTTGCTCACACCGAAGCTACTGCCGTCAGCAGCTGGTTTTACGAAGCAAGGCATACCGATGCGCTCGGCAATCTCGTCCTCATCATACTGTTCACCACGACGGAGCAAGATACTGTCAGCCACGTTCACGCCAAAACCACGCAGGTAGTTGTTGAGCACATACTTGTCGAAGGTCATTGCCTCTACCAGCACACCACTTGTAGAGTATGGCAGGTGGATAAGGTCGAAGTATCCCTGCATCACACCATT
Organism: Prevotella sp. SGI.167; assembly: GCF_050313615.1. Lineage (NCBI taxonomy): Bacteria > Pseudomonadati > Bacteroidota > Bacteroidia > Bacteroidales > Prevotellaceae > Prevotella > Prevotella sp. SGI.167. The sequence continues at coordinate 35,618 of NZ_JBNPLT010000002.1, forward strand.
CTCACCAGGCTGTCCGTGGATGGTAATATAAGCATAATCGAAGTATACATGCTTGCCATCCTTTACGAAAGAAAAGTCGTTCTTATCGATTTCGGCAGTCTCGCCATTATCGAAAGCCACGTGCCAGTCGGTACCCTTTACATCGACCAGGTAAATATTGTATCGCTCTTTGTCGAAGAATGAGTACAACCCCTGACCTGAGCGCAATGAAACGTCGTGCTCAGAAGAATCACCACCGCATACGATGGCTATCGTTCTCTTGCTATTTTCCATAATTACTAAATATTTTTGAATGTATCTTTTGTGGTGCCAGCGATGAAGCCGCGCCACTTTTCTATTAATTGTCTAAAATCTTCCGGCCACTCACTGTCAAAGTCCATCTGCGCCTTTGTTGTAGGATGAACAAAACCGAGGGTCTTGGCATGGAGTGCCTGACGTGGACAGAGTTTGAAGCAATTCTGGATGAATGCCTTGTAACCGCTGCTGCGCTGACCTCTCAGAATCTCAGCACCTCCATAAGTCTCGTCCATAAAGAGTGGATGACCTATCTGCTTCATGTGGGCACGGATCTGATGGGTACGACCCGTTTCCAGGATGCACTGCACCAAGGTGGTATAGCCGAAACGCTCCAACACCATATAATGAGTAACCGCACTCTTGCCGATACCGCTATCCGGGTCGAAGACCTTCATGCGGAGACGGTTCTTCGGGTCACGTCCGATATTACCCTCGATGCGTCCCTCATCTTCTACGATGTTTCCCCATACCAGGGCGTTGTAGCTGCGATGGGTAGTCTTGTTGAAGAACTGCTTGCCCAATGCCGTCTTGGCAGTAGGTGTCTTGGCAACAACGAGCAATCCGCTGGTATCCTTGTCAATGCGATGCACCAATCCCACTTCCGGGTCGTTGGCATCAAACTCCGGCATATCTCTCAGATGCCAGGCTACTGCCTGAATCAAGGTACCATGGAAGTTGCCGGCTCCCGGATGAACCACCATTCCTGCCTCTTTGTTCACCACCATCAACTGGTCGTCTTCATATACCACATTGATGTCGATTTCCTCCGGCTTGATACTGGTCTCATGACGGGGACGGTCGAGCATCAGCGTAACGATGTCGTTCGGACGCACCTTGTAATTACTCTTCACCGGTTTGCCGTTTACATGGATAAAACCAGCATCGGCAGCCTGCTGAATGCGGTTGCGGCTCTGGTAAGCCATCTTGTCAGCCAGATACTTGTCGATGCGGACAGGATCCTGATTGGCGTCCACCTGCACCTTCCAGTGCTCATAGAGATCATCGCCTCCTTCGCCAGCCGGCACAGCTCCACCTTCCTCCATCTGGAGTTCGCCATCCAGTTCATCGACATCTCCCGCATCATCAAAACCGAAGTCTTCCTCTACAGGAGCATATACCTTATTATATATATAATTCAGAATTTCCACTCTTAATTATCAATTATTCATTATTAATTATTCATTCTCACTACTCCTACTCCACAACCTCATTCTGCTGCTGTTCGTGTGTCGGTTCAACAGGTTCAGTACCAGGAACCACCTCGAAATTATCCGTCTCGGTTTCTCCGGTACCCTCCCCTTCAATGACATCCTTTTCACTATGCGAGATAGGATCAACGATATCAAAAGAATCGGAAGCATCGCGTCGGCCGTTACCCACCTGGATAATCAAGGTATCATCAATAGACACCTTGTCGCCAGCCACCACATGCCTTCCTTTCACGAGGATACCGTATACCCAATCCTCTTCACCCGGAATATATTCAGGCGAGCCCAGCTTGAATCCCATAGCCGTCAGCTTTGCCATTGCTTCACGCAGGGAGCAGTTGTCGATGATATCAGGAACGGTGATGCGTGGAGAATGATCGGAATTGATGGTCACATAGATGACATGCCCCGACTTTACCAATTCTCCGAATATAGGCGTCTGCTCCAGGATGCAGTCAGCAGGCAGGGAACGTACATATCCCGTATCCGTAACCACAATCTGCAATCCGGCATCATCCAGGATGCGGGTAGCATCCTCAATTTTCTTGTATCTGATATCAGGTACCCTGATGGCTTCACCGTGATGGGTATAGATATCGATGCCAAACTTGACACCGACACAGAGCAAAACAAAGACCAGGAACATGGCTATGAGATTGCCCCAAAGATACTTACTCTTAAACTTATTTATAAACTCAGATAAAGTCATTCTTACTTTTTGGGTGCAAAGATAGGAATAATCGAAGACAATACAAAATAAAACACAAAGTTTTTGCGCATCACAAGTGCATAAAAAAACAAAAAGCAGCAAAGAATCTCTCTTTGCTGCTTTTAATGTCATCGTCGTCCGACGAATTTTCCTACAGGAAATTACTTTCCGTGGTGCTCGTCAGATACAGTTAACTTCTTACGGCCATGAGCACGGCGAGAAGCCAATACGCGACGACCATTCTTTGTTGCCATACGCTCGCGGAAACCATGCTTGTTCACGCGACGACGATTGTGAGGCTGAAATGTTCTTTTCATTTTTCTTATTTATTTTTTAATTAATATTCTTCACAAAAGAGCAAAATACGCCCTTTTTGGGCTGCAAAATTACGCATATTTTCTGAAATAACCAAGAAAACTACCAAATTTAGCTTAAATATTTATGTTTTTTTCGATTTTCCCTTTGTTTTTTCATGTTTTTGCCGTAACTTTGCACCCGATTTTGAGATTATTATAATAACATTCAAGATAAACAAGAAATGATTAATTCACAGGAAATTAAGATTGGTACTTGCATCCGCATGGATGGCAAAGTATGGGTTTGCATCGACTTTCAGCACAGAAAGCCAGGTAAAGGTAACACCGTAATGAACACTAAATTGAAGAATGTTGCCGATGGTCGTGTATTGGAGCGTACATTCCAGGTAGGTTTCAAGTTGGAGGATGTTCGCGTTGAGCGCCGTCCTTACCAGTACCTCTACGAGGATGCTACTGGCTGTATCTTCATGAACCAGGAGACTTTCGAGCAGGTGCCTATCGCTAAGGAGAACGTTACTGGCGGTCAGTACATGAAGGAGGGTGACGTTGTTGAGGTGGTTACTGATACAACTGATGGTACTATCCTCTTGGCAGAAATGCCTGTAAAGACAACTTTGAAGATTACTCACTCTGAGCCAGGTGTAAAGGGTAACACTGCTACCAACGCTACCAAGCCAGCTACTCTCGAGACTGGTGCTGAGGTTCGTGTTCCTTTGTTCGTTAACGAGGGCGAGACTATCCAGGTTGACACTCGTGACGGTAGCTACCTCGGTCGTGTAAGCGAGTAATCTGTTTCTGATTCAAAAGATTACGCTCTCATCGAGCAAACTTAACCCTTAATAGTAAGAAGAATGAAATATTCCATCATAGTACCTGTTTTCAATCGTCCGGACGAAGTGGACGAACTCTTGGAAAGTCTAACCCATCAAACGGAGAAGGACTTCGAGGTAGTCATCGTAGAGGATGGCTCACAGACTCCTTGCGAGGATGTGTGCAACCGGTACGAAAACCTGATGGATATACATTATTACTATAAGGAGAACTCTGGTCCGGGCCAGAGTCGCAACTATGGTGCCGAGCGTGCCAAGGGCGAGTATCTCCTGATACTCGACAGCGACGTGGTCTTGCCAGAGGGTTATCTGAAGGCTGTAAGTGATGAGTTGAGCCGCGAACCTGCCGATGCTTTCGGCGGTCCCGACAAGGCGCACTCATCATTTACAGATACTCAGAAAGCCATTTCTTATACCATGACTTCTTTCTTTACCACCGGTGGTATCCGTGGCGGAAAGAAGAAGATGGATAAGTTCTACCCTCGTTCATTCAACATGGGCATCCGCAGGGATGTTTATCTCAAGTTGAATGGCTTTTCTAACATGCGTTTTGGTGAGGACATCGATTTCTCTATCCGTATCTTCAAGGCAGGCTACCGTTGCCGTCTGTTCCCTGAAGCATGGGTATGGCATAAGCGCCGCACCGACTTCCGCAAATTCTGGCGACAGGTTTACAACAGCGGTATCGCCCGCATCAACCTTTACAAGAAGTATCCAGAGAGTCTCAAGCTCGTACATCTCCTGCCGATGGTCTTCACCGTGGGCGTGATAGGTACTCTCCTGCTGCTCTTCTTCGGATTTCTGCCGTATACGTTGGGCACCGTCCACGTATTCCCTACCCTGGGCAATGCACTGGCTGCATTGGGCTGCATCGGTCTGCTGGGCATCATTCTCTATATCATTGCGCTGTTCATTGACAGCAGCAGGGAGAATCACAGCGTGAAGATTGGCTTGTTGAGCATCCGTGCCGCCTTCACCCAACTGATGGGTTACGGCTGCGGATTCCTTTCTGCCTGGTGGAAGAGATGCCTGCTCGGACAGAGCGAATTCAGCGCATACAACAAGACTTTCTATAAATAGATTACACTATGAGTGAGAAGCTTTCTATTTCGCAATGGGCAGAGGAAGACAAACCTCGTGAAAAACTGGAGCGACTAGGAGCATCAGCACTATCCAATGCCGAACTGCTAGCCATATTAATAGGTTCCGGCTCAAGAGACGAGAGTGCAGTAGATCTGATGAAACACATCATGAAAGACTGCGACAACAATCTCAATACTCTCGGCAAGATGACCATCAAGGAACTCACCCACTACAAAGGAATGGGACCCGCCAAGGCTATCACCATCCTTGCAGCCTGTGAGCTAGGGAAGCGTCGTGCCCTTGACAAAATAGGAAGTCGCCCGGATTTGGGTTCTTCCCTTGCCATCTACAACTACATGCTTCCCAAGATGCAGGATCTTGATACCGAAGAAGCATGGGTATTGATGATGAACCAGAACTTCAAACTCATCAAAGCAACCTGTATCTCTCATGGCGGCATCACCGAAACTGCCGTAGACATCCGATTGCTCATCAAGGAAGCCGTACTCAACAATGCCACCATCATCGCCTTCTGTCACAATCATCCTAGTCACAGTCCATTACCCAGCAAGGCTGACGACCAGCTCACCCTACAGATAAAGAAGGCGTGCGAAATCATGCGTCTCTTCTTTATGGACCATGTCATCATCACCGATGGCGCCTTTTATTCCTATCACGACAAAGGAAAGTTGTAAAAGCCAAAGTTCCATATTCATCATAAATTCAAGAATTTTTCATGTCTTTGTGCACAAACAAGAAAAATAAATCACCATTTGTTTTGCATTGTCTATAATTATTGTTACCTTTGCAGAAAACAATATAAAATTATGACACAAGAAGAAAAGACAAAGATAGAAGAAAGAATCGTTGATGTTCTCAAAACCGTTTACGACCCAGAGATTCCCGTAAACATCTGGGACCTCGGTATGATTTACAAGATTGACGTAAAGGACGATGCCACTGTAGAGCTGGACATGACCTTTACAGCCCCATCCTGCCCTGCTGCCGACTTTATCCTGGAGGATGTACGCAGCAAGGTAGATAGCGTGGAAGGCGTGAAATCAGCCAATGTAAACCTCGTTTTCGAACCAGCTTGGGACCAGAGCATGATGAGCGAAGAAGCCCGCGTAGAACTCGGCTTTGAATAAAGACAAAGCCGTTGAATTCTTCACTCTTCATCCTTCACTCTTCACTTAAAAAGAACCGCTTATGAAAAATGTATATTTCCTCTCAGATGCGCATCTTGGCTCATTAGCCATTCCGCATGCCCGCATGCAGGAGCGCCGTCTCGTCCGCTTCCTTGACAGTATCAAGAACAAGGCCGCTGCCATCTATCTGCTGGGCGACATGTTTGATTTCTGGAACGAATACAAGAATGTAGTTCCAAAAGGATACACCCGTTTCCTGGGAAAAATCTCAGAGTTGACCGATATGGGAGTGGAAGTACATTTCTTCACCGGTAACCACGACTTATGGACTTATGGCTATCTGGAAGAAGAGTGCGGCATGATTGTGCACTATAAGCCACAGACCGTTGAGATTTACGACAAGGTATTTTTCCTTGCCCATGGCGACGGATTGGGCGACCCAGACAAGAAGTTCAAGCTTCTAAAAGCAATGTTCCACAACCACACCTGCCAGCGCCTTCTGAATGCCATCCATCCTCGCTGGGGACTGGCGCTGGGATTGAACTGGGCGAAGCACAGCCGACTGAAGCGTGCCGATGGCAAGGAAGAGCCTTATATGGGCGAAAAGAAGGAATTTCTGGTACGCTTTGCCAAACAGTATATGCAAAGCCATAAGGATGTAGATTACTTCATGTTCGGTCATCGCCACATCGAACTGGACCTGATGCTGAGCAAGAAGACCCGCCTGATGATTCTGGGTGACTGGATATGGCAGTTCACCTATGCCGTGTTTGATGGCGAACACATGTTTATGGAAGAATATGTGGAAGGCGAAAGCCAACCGTAAAAGCAAAAAACAAGAACAAAACAAACGATAATAATAAAGGGCAGCCCAAACAGGTTGCCCTTTATTATTGGCAAGTACTCTTATTACTTATTCTTAACGCTGGATTCTTCCTCCCGAAGAAGTCATGTTCGAGATGATTTCCTCTTCACTTACCAGGTTCTGATCGCCCGGAATCGTATTCTTGATGGCACTAGCCGACAGCGAGAAATCCAGGCAATACTGGTTCTTGTCGCCCCACTTCTGATGTGCGTGAATATAGGCAGCAATAAAGGCATCACCTACACCCATCGGGTCAACAATCGGCTCAATATCATAGATTCTTGTAGTATAGAGCTGATCTTCCACAGCATCATAGAGCAAGCCGCTCAAGGTATGATGACTGCTGGCAATCTGATTTCTTACTGCCATCACCATCTTCTTGCACTTAGGGAAGAGATGGTGCATCTTGCGGAAATACTCCTGATAAGCCTCCTTGTCAATCTCATAGTCTGCATCCAAAGCCTCAAAAGGAATATGAGGCACACCACTGGCTATTTCCCACTCGTTCTGGTCACCGAAGATGATGTCGCTATACTGCATCATCTGGAATAGCACATCATGAGGCTCCAGACCATATCCCCAGAGATTCTTGCGATAGTTGATGTCGCAGGCAATGGTCAGGCCATCGGCTACAGCCAGCTTGATGGCATCCATCGTAGATTCCATTGCATCACGACTGATAGCACAGGTGATGCCCGAACAATGGAACACGGCAGCATCCGCCAACACCTGATTCCATTTCACCATACCCCGCTTCAAGGTATAAAAAGAAGAATTCTTGCGGTCATAGACCACACGAGAATTGCGCATCGCCACAGCTTCCTCGAAATAATAAGTTCCGAGACGGTCGCCACCATGCACCACATGAGAAACATTCAGACCATACTCCCTGAGGTGCATCAATGCTGCCTCACCCATCTCACCGTATGGCACACGGGTAACATACTCGACATTATCACCCAAATAAGCCAAAGAAATAGCTGCATTTGCCTCACTGCCACCATAGTTGCCAAACATACGATGCCCCTGGAATAAACGTTGATAACCGGGCTTAGAAATTCTAAGCAATATTTCTCCGAAAGTTACAATCTTTGTTTTCATCATTCTCAAAAATCTCAAAAAATTAAAAAGGTGAAGACCTATCACATTTGTTTTAGTCTTCACCTTATTATATTATATCTTTGTGCTGGATTTACTTCTTAGCAACCAACTCCATTGTATCGCGAGCGATAACGATCTCCTCGTCGGTAGGAACTACTACAACCTTCACCTTACTGTCGTCAGTAGAGATGATAGCTTCCTCACCACGAACCTTGTCATTCACTTCCTTGTTGATCTTGATGCCAAGATACTCCAGGTTCTTGCAAGCTTCCTCGCGGAGGTCGGTCTGGTTCTCACCAACACCAGCAGTAAATACGATTGCGTCAACGCCACCCATAGCTGCTGTGTAAGCACCAATGTACTTCTTGATGCGATACTCGTACATACGGAGAGCCAGCTGAGCCTTCTCGTTACCCTCGTTGGCAGCGTTCTCGATGTCGCGCATATCAGAAGAAATACCTGTAATACCGAGCACACCACTCTTCTTGTTCAGGAAGTCAGCCATCTCCTGTGGCTTCATGTTCAACTTCTCCATCAAGTAGGTAACGGCAGAAGCATCGATGTCACCACAACGTGAACCCATCATCAAACCAGCCAATGGAGTCAAGCCCATTGAGGTATCCAATACCTTACCGTTCAATACTGCAGCTACAGAGCCACCGTTACCGATGTGGCAAGTGATGATCTTAGAGTTGTTCTGGTCGAGACCGAGAATCTCGCAAACACGCTTAGAAACATAGCGGTGAGATGTTCCGTGGAAGCCATAACGGCGTACGTGATACTTCTCGTACAACTCGTAAGGAATAGCATAGAGGTAAGCGTAGTCTGGCATTGTGCTGTGGAACGCGTTGTCGAATACGCAAACCTGAGGAGTGCCAGGCATCAAAGAGTCAACGGCACGGATACCCTTCAGGTGACCTGCGTTGTGAACAGGAGCGAGGTCGCAAAGTTCCTCGATACCATCCTCTACGCTCTTGTCAACGATAACACTCTCGTTGAACTTGTCACCACCCTGTACGACACGGTGTCCTACAGCATCTATTTCTTTCAAATCCTTGATAGCGCCGATTTCCGGGTCGAGCAAGCACTTGAACACGAAGTTCACACCTTCCTTATGGTCAGGCATGTCGTGCATGATCTGCTTCTTCTCGCCGTTAGGCAATTTCACCTTGATGAAAGCGTTATCAAGACCGATACGCTCTACACCACCCTGTGCCAATACAGACTCATCGTCCATATTATATAACTTGTACTTGATAGATGAACTACCGCAGTTCAGAACCAATATTTTCATAATGTTACTTTTTGTAATGTTATTGATTGAATAAAGTTAGTCTCAATTACGCCTTCTTAGCATCCTGTGCCTGGCAAGCTGTGATGGCTACCATGTAGTAGATGTCATCAACAGAGCAACCACGAGAGAGGTCGTTTACAGGACGGGCAATACCCTGGAGGATAGGACCGATAGCGATGGCACCACCCAAACGCTGAACGAGCTTGTAGCCGATGTTACCAACCTCGAGGTTAGGAACTACCAAAACGTTAGCCTTACCAGCTACGTCAGAACCTGGAGCCTTCTTGGCAGCAACCTCAGGAACGAGGGCTGCATCTGCCTGAAGTTCACCATCGAGATGAAGCTCTGGGAACTTCTCCTTAGCAATAGCTACGGCATCCTTTACCTTGTCAATAATATAAACGCTCTTGCCAGTCTCCTTGTTGATAGCATCCTTAGCGCTACCCTTTGTAGAGAAGCTCAACATGGCTACAATAGGCTCTGCGACACCTGCTACAGAGTGAGCAGTCTGAGCTGTTGTGTAAGCAATCTGAGCAAGCTGATCAGCTGTAGGGTTTGGAGTTACAGCAACGTCACCCATTACCACTACGCCATCCTGACCATACTGCTTCTGGTCTGAGATGAGCAACATAGCACCACTTACGCAAGTGATACCTGGAGTACACTTGATAATCTGAAGAGCTGGACGAAGTGTGTCGCCAGTTGTGCTCAAAGCACCAGAAATCTGACCGTCTGCACCCTCAGTTTTGATAATCATACAACCGAGGTAGAGGTTGTTCTTTGTAACGAGTTCACGAGCCTGTTCTACGGTCATGCCCTTCTTCTTGCGAAGTTCTGCGAGCTTCTCTGCATACTCCTCAGTCTTAGGGTTGTTTTGTGGATCAACGATAGTAGCCTTGTCGATGTTGTTAAGACCCCACTGTGCAGCGAGATTCTTAATGTTGGCAGGGTTACCGATGAGGATGATGTCTGCGAGATCATCAGCCAAAACTTTATCGGCTGCTTTCAATGTACGCTCCTCTTCTGCTTCAGGGAGCACGATGCGCTGCTTGTCAGCTTTAGCGCGAGCTACGATTTGCTGTAATAAATCCATTTTACTTTATTGTTTTATATATTTTTGTTGTCTCCAAAGTAAGTTTGTCAAAGTGTAAAGCCTCTTCGCATAGATTTTAGCTTTTTGCCACATCGACTTTGCAAAAGTACATATTTATTTTGAAATAATACCTACTAAAATGTGTAAAAAAAGCTAAAATGGTAGATAATAATCATCGTAAAGGTTTACGTTCCAAGAAAAGTGAAGAACGAAGAGTGAAAAAGGAAGAATTTAAGAGTGAAAAGAGAAGAACGAAAGCACATGAATTCTTCACTCTTCGTTCTTCACTCTTCACTTAACTTATAGCATTTCCTGGGTGAGGATGCTTTCCAGTTCCTCTGCCGAGAGTCGGAGTTTGAACTCTCCCTTGATGGCAACGCTGATTCGTCCCGTCTCTTCCGAAACGATGACGGCGATGGCATCACTGCTCTGCGAGATACCCAAGGCTGCACGGTGACGGAGTCCCAGTTCCTTCGGGATATCGAGATTATGGCTCACCGGTAAGATACAACCGGCAGCCATGATTCGCTTGTTGCTTACCACCATGGCACCATCATGCAGAGGCGAGTTCTTGAAGAAGATGTTCTCTATCAGACGCTGATTGATTTTTGCATCTATCTCTTCGCCCGTATCCATGATATCTTTCAAAGGTACACCCCGTTCGATGACGATGAGCGCCCCCACGTATTTCTTCGCCATACTCATGCACGCCATTACGATAGGGATGATAGTCGCCTTGTTAGCCTCCTTCTGGCTCTCCTTGCTGGAGTGGAAGAAGCGAACCAGCCGGCGCATACCTTTCTGGGAACCTATCTCATAAAGGAATCTACGGATATCCTCCTGAAAAATGACGATGAGAGCGATGACTCCCACGCTCACCAGTTTATCCAGGATAGAACCCAGCAGGCGCATTTCCAGTATCTGACTCACAAAGAGCCAGATAAGAACGAAGAGCATGATGCCCACGAAGATGTTGAGTGAGCGGGATTCCTTCATCAGGCGATAGACGTAGAATAGCAGAGAGGCTACCAACAGGATATCGATGACGTCTTTAATTCCAAATTCTATCATGTGCGTCCCTCCTTCATTGCTTCTACAATCTTGATTGCCTCAGCTGCTTCCTTCACATCGTGAACTCTGAGGATGCTGGCGCCCTTCATCAGGGCGATGGTGTCGAGAACGGAAGTTCCATTGAGCGATGTCGTAGCATCTCCACCCAGCAGCTTGTATATCATACTCTTGCGGGAGATGCCTACCAGAACCGGAAGTTCCATCACGTTCAACTTCTCCATCTCGTTATAGATCTGATAATTCTGGATGAGATTCTTGCCGAAGCCGAAGCCTGGGTCGAGGATGATGTCCTTGGCTCCCAGGTCGCGCAACTGCTGCACCTCTCTGGCAAAGCCCTTCATCATCGTTTCGAGCGTAGGCTGCACCGACATTAATATATAAGGTACTTTCAGTTCGCCCACCACCCGGAACATTTCAGGATATTCCTCCTGTCTCTGCTCCAGCGGCACATTGGCGATGCCTGTGATTCCACCTTCTGATACATCGTTGATGATGTCAGCTCCCCACTCCTCGATACACTTGCGTGCCAAGGTTGGGCGATAGGTATCTACGGAGACGGCAGCATCCGGTTGCTCCCTGCGAACGATGTCGAGAGCGAACTTCAGTCGTCTTCCCTCCTCCTCTTCCGATACTTCATCGGCACCGGGACGCGTGGAGAAAGCGCCCACATCAATGATGCTTCCACCTTCTTCTATAATCTGATTAGCTCTCTGAGCTATCTCCATTTCTGTCTGTTTTCTACTGCCAGAGTAGAAACTGTCGGGCGTAACGTTCAGGATGCCCATCACCTGAGGGGTACTCAAATTCATCAAGCGCCCCTTAATATTGATCGTATATTCCATCGGATTATAACTCTTTAAGCCATTTTTCGCCTGGTTTGGTGTAAGTCCAGGCGATAAAACTTAGGCCAAAAATTGAGCAAACTAAAAAGAACAATGCCAAATAGCTCATAATACTACAATTCTTTAAGCCACTTTTTCCCTGGCTTTGTGTAAGTCCAGGCAAGAAAGCATCCACTTATGATTGTTCCAACCACAAAGAAAAACAATAGTCCATTGTAAACTTCCATAACTTAATATTTTACAAATCTTTCAACCATTTCTCGCCTGGTTTTGTATATAACCAAGCTAAAAAACTTCCACCGACGATACAGCAAATCAGAAAAAATAATGCTAAATAACTCATATAATCAATATTTTAAAATTTTATTAGCTATACCTGCAAAAACAGCTGTAGCCAAAACACCAAAAATTAACACAGAGACATCACCGACCGTAGCTTCACCTTTCAGCAACGGCAAGAAACCTCCAACCCCAGTCCCCGTAAAAGTCAACTGGGATAAACTGAAGAAATAGCCACCAAGCTTTTCTTTCCTCACTTTCACTTTTTCTCTTTCATCTCTGATACCCATTCCGCCCTCACTTTCTAAAGATTCATCGAATATTTCTGCAAAAATAGAAAGAATATTCGAGATTACCATCATTTTTTGGGAAAATTGTTTGTTATGTCCACAATTTAGATTACTTTTGCACTCAAAATAACAGTTATAGACTATGGATATTTCAGAACTCTATCAGATTTACCAAGCGCACCCAGTGATTACCACTGATAGCCGCGACTGCCCAGAGGACAGTATCTTCCTGGCTTTGAAGGGCGCATCGTTTGATGGCAACAAGTTTGCCGACATGGCTTTGGAGAAAGGCTGTGCCTATGTGATTGTAGATGAAAAAGAGTATGCCAAGGAGGGCGACGAGCGCTACATCCTCGTAGAGGACTGCCTCACCACCTTCAAGGAACTAGCCCGTGAACATCGCCGCCACTTCGATATTCCAGTAGTAGGAATCACCGGCACCAACGGCAAGACCACTACCAAGGAACTCGTCTCTGCCGTTCTCGGCGAGAAGTTCAACGTGATGTTCACCCAAGGTAACTTCAATAATGATGTAGGCGTACCAAAGACCCTCTTCCGTCTCTCTCCGGAAAACGAGATTGCCGTTGTAGAAATGGGTGCTTCCCATCCTGATGACATCCGGAAGCTCGTGGAATACGTGGAACCAACCTGCGGTATGATTACCAATGTGGGCCGTGCCCATCTGCAGGGATTCGGAAGCTTCGAAGGCGTGAAGAAGACCAAGGGAGAGCTCTATGATTACCTCGCAGCCAACGATGCCCTCGTCTTCATCAATGCAGATAACGAGCATCTGATGCAGATGGCTGAGCAGCGCAACATCAACCGCCTCATCACCTACGGCAAGGACGAAAACTGCGATGTATGGGGAGAAGTCATCTCCTGCGCTCCATTCCTGAAGTTCCGCTGGCGCACCGAGAGTTTCGACTGGCATGAGGTTCAGACTCATCTCATCGGCTCCTACAATATCGACAACATGCTTGCCGCCATCACCATCGGTCTTCATTTCGACGTGAAGCCTCAGCAGATAGATCATGCTCTGGAGAACTACATCCCAAGCAACAACCGTTCGCAGCTGGAAGAGACGGCACACAATAAGCTGGTGGTAGATGCCTACAATGCCAACCCATCAAGTATGGCTGCCGCCATCGAGAACTTCCGCGTGATGGATGTACCTCACAAGATGGCGATTCTCGGGCAGATGGGCGAACTCGGCGAAGTGAGCCACGAGGAGCACCAGAAGGTAGTAGACCAGTTGCAGGCAGCCGGTCTGGAGAATGTATGGCTGGTAGGCGATGAGTTCAAGGATATTCCATGCAGCTACCGCAAGTTCCAGAATGTAGAGGAAGTGAAGGAAGCGCTCAAGGCGAACCAGCCTCACGACCATTACATCCTCATCAAGGGCAGTAACAGCGTGAAGCTCTTCCAGCTTCCGGAGTTGTTATAAGAAATTTGAATGCACCCTGAAAAATTGATTTCAAGGATATAAAGAAGAACAAAAAAGTATCTTAGGATACTTGCTCATGTATCTTAAGATACTTGGCAATGTATCCTAAGATACTTTGCTATGTAGCTTCATGTGCCCATGAAGCCTATTCCATCGGTCAACGAAGTAAGTTCCAATATAGGATGAAGCCTACTTGCTGCACATCCCCAGAAAATACTTATGAATTTCAAGACTTTTGTTCAATTCCGGATGGAAGGCGGTAACGAGCTGGTTACCCTGGCGGGCAGCCACAATCTTGCCATCTACCTCCGCCAGAACCTCAGCATCTCCCCACACCTCTTTAATATAAGGAGCACGGATGAAAGTCATTGGGATATTTCCCTCGATGCCCTTCATCGGAGCCTCGATGTAGAAACTGCCCAACTGGCGACCGTAGGCATTTCTCAAAGCCGTGATGTCCATCGAAGCAATGCGCTGACTAGGCTCGCCCTCAATCTTCTTGGCAAGAAGAATCAAACCGGCACAGGTACCATAAACTGGCAAGCCGGCAGCAATCGCCTCCTTCACAGGCTCCATCAAACCCAATTCATTCAAGAGTTTCGCCTGGGTGGTACTCTCACCGCCCGGAATAATCAAGCCATCCTTAGGCTGGTTCCAATCCTTCAACTGGCGAACCTCAAAACTATCCACGCCCAACTGAGCCAACTTCTGTCTGTGCTCAGCAAAAGCGCCTTGTAAAGCTAATACTGCTATTCTCATATAACAAATTATCTCATAAGAAGAAGTCAAGGAGTCAAGGAGTTAAGGAGTTAAGACAACAGTATTCTTTTACTGAGTTTCTGCCAATAAGCATTTGTCTTAACTCCTTTAACTTCTCAACTCCTTAACTTCCCAATATCCTTACTTACCTCTTTCAGCCATGAGGAGCGCAATCTCCTGCTCGTTGATACCAACCATCGCCTCACCGAGATCCTCGCTCAACTCAGCCAGCATCTTAGGGTCGTTGTAGTTGGTAACAGCCTTCACGATAGCCTGTGCACGCTTAGCAGGGTTACCGCTCTTGAAGATACCAGAACCTACGAATACACCCTCGGCACCGAGCTGCATCATCAGGGCAGCATCAGCTGGAGTAGCCACACCACCGGCAGCGAAGTTAACCACTGGCAACTTGCCGTTCTCGTGAACATACTTCACCAGGTCGTAAGGAGCCTGCAACTGCTTGGCTGCCTCGTAAAGTTCATCCTCGCTCATAGAAACCAGGCGACGGATTTCGCTCTGCATCATACGCATGTGGGTAACAGCCTGAACCACATCACCTGTTCCTGGCTCACCCTTGGTACGGATCATGGTAGCACCCTCAGCAATACGGCGGAGCGCCTCACCCAGATTCTTGGCACCACAAACGAACGGTACGTCAAACTGAGTCTTATCGATGTGATAAACATTATCTGCTGGAGAGAGCACCTCGCTCTCGTCAATATAGTCGATTTCGATAGCCTGAAGAATCTGAGCCTCAGCGAAGTGACCGATGCGGCACTTAGCCATTACAGGGATAGAAACAGCCTCCTGAATACCCTTGATCATCTTAGGGTCGCTCATACGAGAAACACCACCTGCTGCACGGATATCAGCTGGAATACGTTCCAAAGCCATTACTGCACATGCACCTGCTGCCTCTGCGATTCTTGCCTGTTCTGGAGTTGTTACGTCCATGATCACACCACCCTTGAGCATCTGAGCCAAGTTGCGGTTCAATTCTTGTCTATTTTCTGCCATAATTCTTTTAATTTTATCTATTTACGGCTGCAAAGGAAACACTTTTCGGAGAAACAGCAGAAAAATGTTCCAAATTCTGCAAACATTGAGTCATTTTGTATAAAGGATGATTCGCAAAAGTATAAGCCATATTCCGAAATATACAAAGCTCTACACAGATGGTGCTGCTAAGATAAACCGACAGGAATGTGGGATGAAACACTAGTCCATCAGATTTCTCTCAAAAAACTTGCGGCATTCAATAAATTGTTGTAACTTTGCCCCAAATAAACTTTGAAGCGTATGGATTACAAGAGATTACCTTACGGCATAGCCGACTTTACCTGGATTCAGAATCAGAACAGATTTCTGACAGACAAGACGATGTTTATACCCAAGATGGAGGAAGCAGGAGACTTTCTCTATCTCATCCGCCCACGCCGTTTTGGCAAAAGCGTATTCCTTACCATGATTCAGGCATACTACGACATCGAGAAGAAAGACTCGTTTCATACCACATTCAAAGATACCTGGATAGAAAAACAACCCACAGAAAAACAAGGTAAATATCAGGTACTGTTCTTCGACTTCTCTAAGGCAGCTGCCGGAAAAGACGGACTGGAGAAGAACTTTAATGCCTATTGCGAAACAGTGCTGAATGGTTTTGCAGAAAAATACGCCAAGTATTATCAGCCTTCTTTCTTAGGAGAGTTTAAGGCAGCTAAGGATGCAGCACAGAAATTGAACTTGATAAACGTCTGGGCGAATGCCAAAAGCATACAACTCTATCTCATCATCGACGAGTACGACAACTTCACCAACAATGTCTTGAGCAATGAGGGCGAAGCCGTATATCATGCCTTAACCCATGCCCAGGGTTTCTATCGTGATTTCTTCAAGTTATTCAAGGGAATGTTCCATCGTATCCTGATGATGGGTGTAAGTCCTGTAACAGTGAACGACCTCAATAGCGGCTATAACATCGGAACCAACCTATCCATGGACCCGATGTTCAATATGATGCTGGGATTCAGCGAGAACGAGGTGCGAGAGATGATAGAATATTACAGAGAAGTAGGTCTTATCAAGGTTCCCACCGACCAGCTGATTACAGACATGAAGCCTTGGTATGACAACTATTGTTTCGCAAAGGACAGTTTGGAGACAGACCCAAAGATGTTCAATTCGGATATGGTAATCTATTATCTCCGCAACTATATCCGTTTCGGAAAGGCTCCGGAAGAGATGATTGATCCGAACACCATGACCGACTATGCCAAGATGAAGAAGATTATCTTCTTAGACAAATTGCAGGGCGACCGCAAGAGCGTGCTGAAGGAAATCATCAACCAAGGATACATTTGGGCAGAACTGCGAGAGAGCTTTCCTGCGGAAGCCCTGATAGACCCGGGGCTCTTCCCTAGCCTGCTTTATTATTACGGTATGCTGACCATTATCGGCAAGCGTGGCAGAAGAGTGAAGCTAGGAATCCCTAACGAGAATGTACGCCGCCAATACTATGACTATGTATTGGATGAGTACGATTCCGTTTCAAAGATCAACAACAACCATCTTGCCGACCAATACGATGTGATGGCACTGGATGGCGACATCAAACCTGCCATCGAGTATATCGCCGAAGGTTATAAGAATTGCACCAGCCTCCACTCCAGCATCCAGGCTGAGCGCAACCTGCAGGGTTTCATCGCAGCCTATCTCAACCATAGCGGCTACTATTATATTATCCAAGAGATGGAACTGAATGGTGGCTATTGCGACTTGACAATGATTCCTGACCTTACCCGTTTCCCAGAGGTAGCGCATACTTATCTCTTGGAATTGAAATACCTGAAGTCGGGCGATACTGACGAAGAAGGCATGAAGGCTTTAGAAGAAGCAAAGGCGCAATTAGACCAATATGCGCGAGACGCAAGATTGCCACAGATGATGAGCGGCAAGCCAATACACAAGATTGCTATTATATATAAAGGTAACGAGTTATGGAAGGTAGAGGAATGCTAAAGCCGGCCTTAGCAACTAGTTTCCCAATTCCAACTGATTCTTCACTAGATTATAATATGCCCCTCGCTTGGCGGTTAAAGATTCATGGTTGCCAACCTCAACCACCTTTCCCTGGTCAAGGACTACGATTTGGTCGGAACAGCTTTTAATGCAATGTTTGACAAGCTTGCCTCATGTTTAAATGCGAACAAATCTCGTTATAGTTTTATTAAGCCAAATAGACCTAGTACATCAATAAGTAAAGTTGTATTCAAAAATATTACAACAGAACATAATTTGTATCAAAAAGGGATGAAAGTCGTTGTATCATTTGATATAGAAGGCTATAAAAAACAAAAATGTGAAGTAAATGCCTACTTCTTTTACGAAGATGGGAAAGCATTGAAGGATATCAACCACTCCTATCGTGCTGCGGATGGACAAGTTAGTGCAGGAACTTACATCACACCAGGGTGGGATACTACAACTTATACTAATTTAGAGATATTTATCCCATATCGAGAACTTCATTTGAGCTACGGAAAAAGTAACTTAAAAACATATGTGGAAATTTATACTCCGCAAAAAAATCCATAGGCAAAAGTAAATACACTACTTTTTGGTGGAAAAGTAATTAGCAAAGTGAAGCTATACAAAAAAGTCAACCGTACAGGTGGAAATATTTTTCAATAATAGAACTAAACACGGTCTAAAATACAAAGTCTGCAGAAAAACACAATACAACTGATTATCAGGTACATTTATTCTATTTATAATAAAATGGGGTCTAAATAATAAATCTCCACGAAGAAGAGACAAGAAACAGTTTCTTGTCTCTTCTTCGTAAAGACGTTTATTATTTTTACTTGTTGTTATTATTTCCATGTTATTTCTCCAAAGGATTGTAATATTGCTCCCAATCTTCATTCAGATGATGAAAACCTTTTTCACTATTGTCCATCACGATAATACGTGCTCCCGTGTTACGAACAAATGCACCTGCATTCTTATACATATTTGCCGCATACTTCTGCCATTCTTCTTTACTCATCGTCTTTCTGCTCCAAGCATAACGAATAACAGGCTGCGATTTCTGGGTTAACCCGACAGCCTCAAACACAAAATCATGGTCAGAATCCACCGCTTTCAAAATGAGTCCCTTTGCTCCATTCAACATCCATGGACCATAAGGCAAAGCGATTTTATCGGCATAATATACTTTCCATGTTCTACCACCAAATTTGCATTCGGCCGCATGACAAAGATAGCCCATCACCGTAGCGGTATCCTCAGGCAGATATCGCCATTTAATATCTGGCTTTTTTTCGCTATACTCTATCACCTGACTGGTATAAGGAATTCGATTGGTAACCTGACAAGTCTTATCTGAATGGCTAAACAATATGTCAAAACCCACATATTCCTCAGGAATAGGAGTAAATCGCATCGTTGTTTTCAAAGACTTCGTATTCTCCTGATCCAGATCGCGCAGATTTTTACTGAAGAAAGCATTATACTTTCTGCCAAGCTGTAGATCCATAAGATCTTCCATCCGCAAGGAATCATCCTTTGCCGTCTGGCGATATTTGAAACGATAGGTGACACTAAGATAAGCAGAATCCAAGGTTTCAAACTTATCCGTACTCTCATGCGCCAAAGTAAAAGTTGGTGAATCCAAAGCATAAGTCACACTTACTTGCGCACTCACTTTCATTCCCACGAGCATCATGCCCATGACCAGCAGTTTTCTATAATTTTTCATCTTGAAGTATTTTATATGATTTTTATTCGTATTCCGAACAGGATTGTCCTGCCCCGTAATTGATACTCACCGGAATAACGAGTTATTCCATTGTCTATTATACGATGGAATGTACGACTATCTAAAAGATTGGTACATTTCAGCGATAATGTTGCATTACCCCAATAATACTCCATCACCGTATTCAAGAACACATTGTTGCGACCTGATGAGAAGTAATTGTTATGATAATATTGCACGGAGGGCACCACATTCAATTGCTTACCCAACCAAAACGTAAAAGAAGAAGCATTCATGAAAGTTCTGTAAACATCCCCACTTGCCTTTCCATCCGTATATGGTTTTGACACAGAGTAATCATTAGAGATTGACAGGTTCAGCCATTTCCTTACAGAAGCAACATACGAGATTTTTGCTTGCAGATAGTCACTCCGGCCATCATGACAATCTCCGCCTACATAGTATTCACTCCTGGACGTTCCTATGCTGAGAGATTCGCTTATCTTGGAATTCCATCGAAAGAATCCCTTCGAAACCATTTGTTCTATCTGCCAAACTCTATTTTTGGTAGATTGCGGCTGGACGATATAATTGACAACATCGTCAACCACCTGATACCCCATACTATTACCATTTCGAGCATCCACATAAGACAGAGTAACACCACCAAACAACATTTTAATAATATCCTTATAACTTGACGTAAACGCCAGTTTAATAGAGCGATTGGGAGCTATCTCTACCTGATGAGGATTGGACATTGTCGTACGATAATTCACATAATGTTTCAGAACCATCTGAGACAAGACAGAAGGCATAGACTCCTCACATATCGTCGTCAAGTCGAAAGATAAGCGACCAGTAGGTTTATATGTCAGATTAGAATATGGGCAAGTCGAAAAGAAACGCTTGTCATAATCCAAAGAGCCATCAGCAGAATGATAATATTTCACCCCAACAGGCACATAAACCAGCCATTGCAGCCTGTTTCCAAAATGCAACAGGATTTTAGGGCTAACAAAAGCTCCCAACAACCAGGTTTTCTGTTCGCTGCCAGAAGCATCCGACAGAGAATTCAATCCTGCACTTACCCTTTGCCAATCAAACATGACCTTGCCATCCAAATTAAACATAAGATGAGGAATCGTGAAAGCCAACAAAGATCCTGTAGCTTCACTTTGGAAGTTGCGTTGTCTCAGTAACTGGCTCATTTTCGTTTCCGACATATTCAACACCCCTCTTTTATCCGCAAAAGAAGCTTTCCATTCCAAATCTGCGACTCCACCATTCTTTTTCTTATAGTTTGCCTTCATCACATTACTCAACAAGAAACTATGACCAGAGAGAGTCTGAGAGACGAAATCATTCACCAAGCCTTCATTCTTAGGAAAAGAAGCATTTACCGACAAATTGTTTTTAAGATAACTTTTGGAGCTATTCAATTTATAAGCGACATGTCCTCCAACAAAATGCTGCCCTACCAAAGCCTGGTTAGACTCCTGTATAACATATCGAGTGCCATCATCCAAGAGATAACGGCTTTCATCGGTAGCATTTTGCTTTTCCTGATCATAAAGGTAATTTACATTAAAGCTCAAAGTTCTGTCCTTATCCAACTTATAAAGCTGATTGATAGAGGCACTATATGAATCATTCCTATAGGCATATAAATCAGAAACAGCAGGCTTATCGGGTAGCAATATCCCTGCACCCAAAACAGAATTCAGCGAAGACGAGGCATTGATTTCCTTACGTAAATCATCACCTACATTATTCGTTTTAAGCAAGGTCAGGTTTTGACTATTGCGGCGGAAGTTCATTAAGTTTAGTGTCATATTCCTCGCCAGCTTAGGCTGACCGCCAACCGCAACAGAAAGCATGGCAGTCCATGCACCTTTTGCCGTTTGCTTGAGTTTTATATTCATAGCAGGCGCATTGCCGCTTTTTGTTCCCTGAAAAAGCTTGATATTCTGGTGATTCTCCATAATCTGCACAGAGCCAATAGCCTTGGCATCCAAATTCTTCGTTGCCTCGCCATAGTTGTCACCAAGCATATCGGCCCCTTCAATATAAAATTCATTCACCCATTGGCCATTATACTTAATCTGCCCATTACCAATCACCTCTACACCCGGCATTTTACGAAGCAAATCTGCCAAGACTTTATCATCCTTAGATATATACGAAGAAGCGGCATAGGATATCGTATCACCTGATTGGCGTATCTTCTTCGCCTTCACAACAACCTCTTTTAGTTTTAATGTTTTTATGATAGAGTCTAGAGGTTCAGACACTTCTTGGGCCTGTGTTTTCATTGCGAACAACAAAAGCACTAGAATACTTAGTATATACCTAAAAACACCTTGACGCATTTTAAACATTTTCTTCTTATTCTTACCTTTTAGATGTTATTGAATCTCGGCTGCAAAATTACATAGTTTTTTGACTTCATCCAAACAAAACAGGTCTATTTCTAAGCCATTGCACAAATTACATATAATTCTAAGAAACAAGCAATTATAATTGCCCCTCAGATTTAGAAGGTCTAAAATATTGCCCACTGTCTATCACATTGTTCTTAGCTTGCAACAGAAGCGCCCCCAAGAACAACATGGATATACTTATAAAAAATCTCTTAACAACCATATTAATATAACCTTTAAGTTTAAAGAATCACCTTTGTCATTTACTGAGTCCACTTAAAAAAGTAAGGCTTGTTGAAAGTAGGCTCAGTATATTAAAATATCTAGGTGCAAAATTACGGCAAATTGCTCAAACTACCAAACTTTTTACATCATTTCTCACATAATATTTGCCCCCTAAATTATTATATAAGAAGTCTTTCGACAGCCGTGAGTTCCTGGGATGGGTAAACCGCTATGCCAAGCGCAAAGACTTCAGCAATTCTCGTATGATAAACATGGGTGCCTACACCGTAGATACAGATAGCCATGTGCTCGGCTTCCGTGGCTGCAGCGAGAAGACACTGGGCAATACCGAGTTGCTACACTCAAGCCGAAAGATGTTAAACAATAATAATTTAAAGGAGTTTATCTTCTAAGCATCTTTATTTTTTCGTATCTTTGCGAAAAGTTTCGTTACGAAAAAATTCGATTATGGAAAATCCGTTTAAATTTGGCTCATTGGTTGATGCCCCATACTTTACAGACAGAGTGAAAGAACTGGACTACATCGTACAGTTTCTCAAGAGCGAGAACCACCTTGTTCTTATGTCACCACGACGTTTTGGCAAATCAAGTCTCGTAAAAAAGGCTGTTGTCCAAACCCAACGACCATACCTATGGCTCAATATGCAAGCCGTGCTCAGCAAAGAAGATTTTGCGGCAAAGCTTCTGAAGGAACTGCTCAATCAATTCAAACTGGAAAAGATGAAGCACTATCTTCGTAACTTCCGCATCATTCCTTCTATCAACATGAACCCAATGACAGACGAGCTATCGGTTTCATTCCAACCATCAACCGACAATGGAACAACTGCAATAGAAGATGTTTTAAATACAATTCAGAAGGTTTCTACACCTCAAAACAAACTGATTGTTGTCTTTGACGAGTTTCAAAGCATCCTGGAAATCGATAAAAACATGGATAAGCAGCTCCGTTCCATCATGCAGGAACAGACAGGCATCAATTACATCTTTCTGGGCAGCCAGGAATCGATGATGACAGATATCTTTGAACGTGTGAAGTCTCCGTTCTATCATTTTGGAATGCTGATGAGACTCAACAAGATTCCATACGAAGATTTCAAGTCATATATTGCAGACAGATTGAAAGATGTATCAGAGCAGCCTACTCAAATTGCAGACGAGATACTGGCCTTTACAAGTTGCCATCCATACTACACGCAACAGCTTTCATTCGCAGTTTGGAACAACCTGGTAGCTGGCAAAAACGAGGATGTACTCCAACTCGCCATAGAAGACATCATAACAACTCATGATTTAGACTACGAACGTTTATGGTTGAATTTCAATAAGACAGACAAATATGTAATGGTCAGTATCTGCGAGGGCAACAATCCTGCACAAGACAGGAACCAACCTACCAGCACGATGACCAGTGCCTTATTGCGTTTAAGCAAGAAAGGCTATATCATCCGAAGTGACAGATATGAAATAGAAGACCCATTCTTCAGGAAATGGATACTCAAGAATATGATAGAGTAAGATTATATACTGAGAAATCGCCAGCGAAGCTGTAGAAAGGCTTCGCTGGCGATTTTGCAAGAGAGATTTATCTATGTGTTAACAAAACAAACTCGCTCCAAATTGGACTTTGATTGGATATCAAGAAGTTTCAACTCGATATTATCTTATTCTCTTTCTTCTGTTCCATATCAAACGCATTTTAGTTTCCCAATTCCAACTGATTCTTCACAAGATTATAATATGCCCCTCGCTTGGCGGTCAAAGATTCATGGTTGCCAACCTCAACCACCTTTCCCTGGTCAAGGACCACGATTTGGTCGGCATTCTTCACCGTGCTCAGGCGATGAGCAACAATCACAACCGTCTTGCCTTGGTAGAACTTATCC
This sequence comes from Prevotella sp. SGI.167, assembly GCF_050313615.1. Taxonomy (NCBI): domain Bacteria; kingdom Pseudomonadati; phylum Bacteroidota; class Bacteroidia; order Bacteroidales; family Prevotellaceae; genus Prevotella; species Prevotella sp. SGI.167. The sequence goes on from NZ_JBNPLT010000002.1 coordinate 59,562, forward strand.
AGGTTCTCCACGATATTACGCTCATTGTTAGCATCGAGCGAGTTGGTTGCCTCGTCAAGGAAGATATAGTCAGGATTCTTATAAACAGCTCTCGCTATCAGGATGCGCTGCTTCTGTCCCTGGCTCAGTCCTACGCCATCACGCCCAATCTTGGTGTTGAACTTCAGCGGCAAGGCCATCACATAATCCTTGATGCAAGCTATCTCGGCAGCTCTCTTCAAACGGTCTTCATCTATCTCTGCATCATCCACGGCTATGTTGCGCCCGATGCTTTCCGAGAAGATGACGCCCTCCTGCATCACCACGCCACACTGTCGGCGCCACCATTTCCTGTTGAGCTGATTGATGTCGGTATCGCCGATGGTGATTTTTCCTTCCAGCACCGGGTAGTAACCTAGCATCAATCGGATGAGCGTGGTCTTTCCGCTGCCCGATGCTCCCACAATCGCCGTCACCTTGCCTTGAGGAATATGAATATCCACCCCGTCTATTGTCTTTCTGAGGGCATGAGGATCATACTTGAACATGATGTTGCTGATATGGATACCATTCTCAGGATGTTCAAGACCAGTCAGCAAGCCCTCCTTTCCGTTCTCATCATCCATCTGGTGAATCTCATTGATACGTTCCAGACTGATTTTCACATCCTGCACGGAATAGAAAAAGTTCATGAGTTGCTCCACCGGCGAGTTGAGCTGTCCGATGATATATTGCACGGCAAGCATCATACCCAAGGTCATGTGCCCTTGGATTACCGCCGTAGCGGCAACCACCGTCACTACGATATTCTTCACCTCATTGATAAAAATACTTCCTGCCTCCTGGGTCTGCTGTAGTTTTAGAGATTTCTGCTGCACCCTGAAAAGATTCACCTGAGTTTCCTCCCACTCCTTCCGCTTGCGCTGCTCGCAATCCTGCAACTTGATTTCCTGCATAGAAGTAATGAACTCGTATGTCCTGTTGTTATTGATGGCCTGCTGCTCGAAGAGTTCATAATCGAGCACCTTTCTTCGACGCAGGAAGAGTGCCATCCATCCTCCGTACAGGATGCTGCCCAATAAGAAGATAGCAAACACCACCTTATTATATATAAAGAGCACCACCGAAAACACCACGAAGGTAAGCATGGCAAAGGTGATGTTGAGCGTCTGCTGGGTGAGGAAGTTGTTCACACGGCTATGGTCGCTCATCCTTTGCATCAAGTCGCCCATCAGTTTGGTGTCGAAGAAAGACATCGGCAGTTTCAGAAGTTTGATGAAGAAATCGCTTACCAGGGAGATATTGATCCGCATGGAGATACGGAGCAGGAACCATCGGCGGGCAAAGTCTATTGCTGTTCGGCTGATAGTGAGCATCAACTGACCTAAGAGAATGAGCCAGATGAATCCAATGTCTTGGTTCTTGATACCGACATCCACGATGGATTGGGTAAGGAACGGCAATACCAGCTGCAGGGCACTGCCCGCAAGCAGTCCCAAGATAATCCAGGAGAATGCCTTGCGGTATTTCTTGAAATATCTGAAAAGGAACTTGAAGGAACGCTTCTCCTTCTGTCTATCTTCTCCTTCCATCTGATAGGTGAAGAAGGCAGGAGTGGTTTCGAAAAACATGGCGATACCCTTGTCCTCGTCATTAGAGCGAGTGCTTATCCAATGCCGTCTGAATTCTTCAAGATTATAAGTTGTCTTTCCCTTGCCAGGGTCAGCAATATAGAACTTCTTGCCCTTCTTCACCTTATATAATACCACGAAATGGTTCTGGTTCCAATGAAGGATGCAAGGGAGCGGAGTCTCGTTTAGTTCCTCTATTGTGGCCCTAGCCGAAACCGTTTGGAATCCCAATATTTTTGCAGCCTCATTGATGCCCAACATGGAGACACCTTCCGTTGTTGCAAAACAAATCTTCGACAGAGAGTCCAAGGAGTACTCCCTGCCGAAATATCTACATATCATCTGCAAGCAGGTGATACCGCATTGCATGCTGTCATGCTGATGTTCTATCTTTATATGTGCCATTACTAAAAATGAAAGAATATAGTCATTAATATTGTTCTACCTCGCAACTGATACTCTTTGCTCGTACGGGTCAACCCAGAATAAACTGTATAACCATAGGTGCGCTGATTGAAAAGATTGAGCGCAGTCAGGCTCAACTCCATACCATTCCTAAAGCCATAACTGGTGGATGCATCGGCAAGAGTAAGATTCTTGTGCTGATGATCTGCTATCTGATTGCGATAATGCTCTCCATGCAACTTGATGAACCATGACTTCAATGGCTGGAAGTTGAAAGTGAGATTCTGGGCAAGATTGGTAGAGGAAGAATCGAAACCCAAATTCTTCAATACCATCTTATCCTTATCCCAGTTCAGCTCATAGGTGAAATTGAACCAATCCACAGGACGACCACTCCATTTTGCCGACAACATATAGTTATCAGATGAATAGGCTGAAGGAGAATCGTTCTGACGCAGGAAGCCATCAAACCTCAGATAATCAAAACCTACGCTAACGAGTCCATGCATGAATCCCAATCCCTTACTTACCTTTCCACCAGCCATCAGGTTTTCAGAACTGCTGCTGTTGGAGAAATAGGAGTTGATGATATAATCACCCACAAAATCACGAGCCACCGTAAGATGACTGTCAGACCAGCTCTTGCGGATGTAGGCATTGGCAAAGATGGTAGCAAGAGGACGCTTATAGTTGATGTTGAAGGAAACCTGCTTGCTCTTGTCGGCGGTATAATCCACAAAACCCGTATAAAGATTACGGTAATTACGCATCAGCAGACCCTGATAGAAATTCTGTTCATCCACTTCCCGCTGAGCGATTCCACCGGAAAGCGTAGCCTGCAAACGGGCTGTAAGGAAATAGCTCACGCTGAGTTGAGGAGCGACCTGTGTCTTGCTGGCGTTCTCTTTCGCTCCCATCAACTTATCATTATAATAATAAGGTGTAAAGGTGATGGGCATCTGGAAACGGATATGCCAGCCACCCTGATTATACTCAGCCTCCGGCGATGCATAGGCACGGAAGAAGGTCATGCCCAGCTGATTGCGCATATTGCCCAGGGAGTCGGGTACTCCCTCCAGATGACTCTTCATCGTTCTGCTCAATACCTGCAAGCCTACCTTCATCATGACGGTAAAAGGCTTGAGGAAAAAGCCGAGCGAAGTATTGGTATGACTGAAGAATGCTGCCGAACGAACACTTTGATAAGCCGTTTGCTGCGAATTATCAACAGACAGAGAGTGCGGATTCACCATATAAGCATTATACGTGTTGAAGGTATAGGTTCGCTTACCACTCCGATGCAACAGTTCCAGCTTGTCTGATACTTTATATTTCGGCATCTTGACCTGCTGATGATTAGGATAAGAGCCGGCAATATCCATCATGACATCATTCCAAGCCAGGTCGGTGGAAAGCTGATTGGCAACATACGACTTTTCGCCATTCGAAGTCAGCGTAAAGTCGGCAACCAACCTGTTCTGCTTCTGCTTAGCCTGTTCATCCTCTACATCATAAACGGTTGAATCATTCAGGAAATACTGGGTATTACTGAATGAGGAAGAAAGAAGACGGTCATGGGTATAGACTATCTGAGAAGACAAATCCGTATTTTTGCCTAACACCCAGAGATTATTGGTTGTGAAAACATGGGTCTGGTTCTTACGCACACGGCTGTCTGAAATATCCGTCAGCTGGTCGGGCGTAACATTCACGTAATCTTTCAAATGATAAGAATTTCCCATCACTCCAGTTCCACCATCCGAAAAGAGGAGATTGCCTTCACCGGTTACATCCGTACCTATATTATTACTCTTGAAGGTATTGAGCGACTGGGCTTTCTTGGCAAAGCGCATCAACGACATCTCGCCTTCCCAGACATTCAGTTTACCATACTTCTCTCCTTTCTTCTGCTCCATACCACCACCTGCTTTCAGCGTTCCTACCAGACGGCTCTTGGCAGATTCCTTCAGTTTTATATTGATGGCAGGGTCTTGCGAGAACGACATATCTTCCAAAGCCTTGATAGGCTGATGGTTGGTCATCACCTCTACCGAACCGACATCCTTCTGATGGATATTGTTGGTAGCGATGGAATAGCGGCCGCCGAGCATATCATGTCCTTCGATATAAAACTTGTTGATAGCCTTGCCGTTATATTTGATTTCTCCCTTGTCCGACACCTCCATTCCCGGCATCTTCTTCAAGACATCAGCCAGACTCTTGTCGTTGGCATCGGCAAAGCTTGCCACATTGTAGGAGATGGTATCGCCCCGCTGTCGGATACTTGGAGCCTTCACCACAACATCCTTCAGCTTTGTTGCCTGCTCCGTCAGGAGTACATCATACTGGATAGTATCCTTTGATAAGGGGATAACTTTCGTAGCATATCCCATCATCGAGAAATGCAGCACGTTGTTTCCTTCAGGCATAGCGGTAAGATTTATCTTATAACTTCCATCCTCTTGTGTCTTGGAAAATTTCAAAATCCGATTACCTCCCTTTGGTCGGATAGTAACCATCACTCCCTGCAATCCCTTACCAGTATAGGCATCCTCAACTTTACCCGACAAAGTAACTTGCTGGGCATAAGTTAAGGTGTTTGCACAAATCAAACATATTAATACTATCAACTGTCTCATACTTTTTTTTCTTGAGAATAAATCATACATAAGTCGAGTAACACATAAGGCAAATTGGCTAGAGAATAGCAAGAAGGAAAAATTCTGTTGTTTATCCATACTATAGGCACCTGCCTTTCATCTGCCATGGCATCTAGCTGATTGTTAAATCTTTCCAAGATTGCCTCAATATCTTTTGATGACACTTCAATCTTTGTCTGCAAATCTTTTATTGATTTCTTCTTATACCAAGATTTTAGAACCGCAAGTTTTCTATTCGTGTTCTCACCGTTAGCCAAATACTGATATAGATAGAGTTGAGGTAAATTTACTTCATTAATAGAAGTGGCTTTCACCCCATCAAAGTAGATTCGCCAATTAATGTAATCTGGATATTTACGAAGCAACTCTATCATTTCAAAGGCAACCTTTTTACAGATCTTACACCAAGGACTCAGATAAGTCGTAATAGTTAATGGTGCTTCGGAGTCGCCAAGCGTTATTGAGTCTTCATGTGCCAGAAGCGTTGATTTTGCCATAAAGAAATATCCCAAAACACTCTGCATTCGTTTTATTCGCAGTTCATTCATTCTCGTTGAGAAAGCTCGTTGCTTTACACCTGCATATTTTTCACACATATAAAGAAGACCACTACTAGCCAGGACAACTATAAGGAAATACAATCCTATATCTAGAGAGAAAGAAAACGGAATACCTTTGACAGAAAAAGCCAATACACCATTAACAACAAGAATCCCCATTATCCCCAAACATAAGAGACAAAAACGTTTAGCAAATAGTTGATATGATATTGACACGACAGCTAACAGCAATAGTCCCTTCGAGGTTATTGCCAACCAGTCATATATTACTGATGGAATCGGACTAATAACTGCCAGCACAGTAGCCAAGGTACAAGAAAAGAAATAAATAAACCCCATTCGTCCCAAATTGACCTTACTTAATAACACACCCCAGTGACCCAAGTCCAACTTCTGACAGTCAAGCCTAGTATTAGCTATGCAAAAATGTTCAAAAATATTATAGTAAGGAGATGAGGACTGCAATATTACCCCAAAGCAGAGTATGCCTCCCATCACATCCAATAAGCAATTGGCACTTGCCAACGATGACAAATGTAAACTGATTAAAAACAATACCACTATACAAAGTAATAAAGAAGAGTGTATAAATGTTTTAAGTCGTTCCTTTTCTTGATTTCTTTCTTTGATATTTTCAATAGCGACAACTATTCCCGTCCATTCTTTCTTAAAATCACTTGCAGAGACTACTCTCTTAAGCCTTCCCTCATAATAAATAGCATCAGTTTCTGTTATTTCTTTCACAAAGACAAACGAATCTTTACCATCATGGCTCAATTGTCCCAAGAAAGGTTTCCCCCATTTTATAGTAGAGGCATAGTCTGCCCGAAAAACACTAGCCTTAGCCCCCAAACAAGTATAAGTCTGAACGATGGATAGTGCAGTAATATCCATTGGAGAAGACAACAAACATAATTGCAACTCCTCCATACGAAAATGTACAGAAGCAGTCTTAAGATGTTTAGAAAGAATTTCCACCAAATAGGTTAAATCCGTTTTTCTCATAATGCAACTCTTATTCTCTTTCTATTAAATCATATTTTAGAGCTTCATCCACGCTACCTAGAGAGATACCTGTAGAAGCCTCATTTATACTATTTTGATTCCTCAAATATCTATACTTTGATAACAAGAAGTCTTTTCTATCTGTTTTCTGAAAATGTTTAAAATCTTTATCTAATATACCAAAAGTGATTGGTGTTGCACTAACCTGTTGCATTCCATTAATACAAAAGTAGTATTGCTTTCCTCTATCATATACTTCCATGATTAATCCAGGGAGACCACAGAATTTCAAAGGTCCATCACTTACAGGAACATCCAAGGCAAACCAAGCTGTCCATTTTCTTCCCCTGAAACTACAAGTAGCCTTTTGACATTCATGTCCAAGAACAACCTTCATGCTGTCACTTTCTATATTCCACTCCTGTGAGTTTAAAGCATCTTCATAAAGGTAATATTGTCCCAGCAAGAAGTCGGTAACAGTTATCTTTCCTTGCGGATAATTCTTGTAGATGGTTGCAGACATTCTGCGATGTGGTATGGCATTGTATAATTGCATTCCTTTCAATCCTTTTCCAACAGCTTCAGTCAAGAAGCTATCCCATAGTTTATCGCCATTAGGAGAAGCCATCAGAGAATCACACTGATAAGTATAATAGCTATAGCATTTAGAACACTCCGCTCCAATCTGCAGATAGAGCAAATCTTCCTTGCGCTGTTGTTCTCCAGTCAGCGTATCCGTAAGATATTCATATACATAGCTACACAGCATATTAGCCGTATCTATCTTCTTATTTTGGGCAAAGCCAATAAGATAAAAAGTTAAAAATAGAAATATGAAACACTTTCTCTTCATGATTCCTTAATATAGGTTGCAGTCTATGCTCCCAATAAAGCACAGGCTGCAACATTTGACATTACATGCAATTTCTATGATAAGCCTCAACAGCATTATTAAAGTTCTTTTGATCCATGTTACACTCGCACATCATCTTCTTGAGCTGAGCGCAATACTCCTCACGTGAGATGCCACCAGCAATAGCCTGCATCTCAAACAAATTCATTTTCTCCATAACTTTTAATATTTAAAAATAAATAATTTTTTATTTATATCTTACCAACATTCTAAAGGTTTATATTTCCACTTTTTAGACCCAACATTTTCTATTTTGGGAATATCAATGCCCTGTAGTTGCGTTTGTGACTGGAAATCTCCAAAAAGAAATATATATTGTTCCTTTAAGAATTTTTCAAATGTAGTTTTCTCAAATTTGTTGTTTCCAACGTAAGTCTTGCTAAAGACAATCGGCTTCTTTGACACCTTTTCCATGCCAAGAAGTTTAAAGGCATGGCTATTATCTTCCGTAGTAGCCTCCATTATCAGTCCCGGCAATCCACATAATTTCCAAGGTCCGTCAGTTATTGGAATATCCATAGCAAACCATACTGTCCAACAATGGCCACGATATTGACAGACTGCCTTTTGGCACTCATGTCCCAAGATTAATTTAGAAGAATCTTGTATTACCCATTTTTGAGCATACAAAGTATCTTCATAAATATAATCTTGTAACAGTAAGCCATCAGTTACCGTCATCTTTCCCTGTGGATAGTTTTTATACACATAGGCTTTCATCCTTTTATGAGGCCATTCCGTCTTACTATTTATAGCCGCATTTATTTGCTGATGAATTATTCTATCACTGTTAGGAGAAGCAAATATCGAATCTACCTGCATACTATAATAACTATAGCATTTGGACACATTCGTACCTATCAGTAGCACGAGCCAATCCTTAGCAGTTCTTCCAGACAAAGAATCCTCTACATAAGTATAGTCATATTGACATTTCAGATAGGCCTCATCTATTTTCTTTTGAGCATAACAATGCCCAATCCCTGCTATGGCGATAACAGTCAACGCCGCCAAATAAAATATCTGGCGGCGTAACAACTTATGCACAATACTTATTCCATGCATACTTGGCACCTTCTTTTGCACCATCATCCAAATCACAATTAGCCATTATTGTACCTAATTGCTTGCAATACTCTTTCTGTGAGATGCCACCAGCAATAGCCTGCATCTCGAATAAATTCATTTTCTCCATAACTTTTACATTTTAGAGTTTTTACTATATTATTTATCTTGGAAGACTATCGTGCTTCTTAGAAGGTACGCTTTGACCAGTTGTGTCTGGATATATTTAGTCGACAAAAATATTATCAATTATAAGAATCTACCCTATATGTCAAACATGCCCCAATAAATCATGTCTCCTAGTTCTACAGTTACATTATAAGAACCATTCTCGAATGCGGACAAATCTAATGTGCACAATCCATTACCTTCTATAGCGGCAGAAGAACTAGCCATGAGGCTTCCATTGTCTCCATAGACATAGACTTTTACAATGCCCATATAACAACCAACATTAACTGTAAGCTGATTTTGCTCTAAACTTGCTGTTACGCTAGGTTCTGCTGTTCGTGTCCCCAAATGTGGCACTTTTTTATACATAGGAATATCTTGCGCTTTAGGAGCATCCCCTGCTTTCACTTGAATAGAAGCAAAAAGCAGAAACAACAGAAACGAAATGTACATTTTCAAATTCATATTCTTACCTTTTAGATGTTATTGAATCTCGGCTGCAAAATTACATAGTTTTTTGACTTCATCCAAACAAAACAGGTCTATTTCTATGCCATTACACAAATTACATATAATTCTAAGAAACAAGCACTTATAATTGCCCCCCAGATTTAAAAGGTCTAAAAAGCACTATATAGCCCCTATTTCTAGAAGTTTTCTATGTAGTTACGAAGCGAAAAATGCTCATTTTTTATGCCTACCTTATCCTTATACAAGAACAACTTTTGCTTGATAGCTTTCTCGCTCACACAATAGATAGATGCTAAAGTCTTTTGCGATAACTTTAAACGCAACAGCATCATTAATCGCAAATCTGCTTTAGACAAATTAGGATGCTTCTGTTTTAGTCTAGACACAAACAAATCCTCCACACTATCTAAGAAGACTTCTAACTCTGTCCAATCATTATCGGAAAGCACAATATGCTTACTCTCATTCGGAACACTCGAATTTAATTTTTCCACAACCTCTATCTTCTTTTGTAAATAGGTACGCATGACAGACAATTGTACATCCCTATGCGAGAGTTCTTCTTGGTGTAATTTCTCCATCATTTGCTGCTTTTGGCTGAATATTTCCTGTTCATGAGCTATGCGAGCTAATGACAGTTTACGATACGACCAATAAGCATACAAGACAAACAAAATAATTATCAAGCATAAAAGTACGGTCAATCCAAATACCCATCGCTGCACTTCTGCCTTTCCTTGCATTTTTGCCCTTTCACTTTCTTTCTTCAAAAAAGAAGAATAATAGGAAACCTTGGCTTTCGATGCTGTCCTGTACATTTCTTGCAAGTAACAACATGCAGAATCACTAAAGGTTTTAGCCATCTTATAATCTTGAGCTTTCGTAGCAGCTTGGCTTCGAGTATAAAACACAGAATAATAATCTTCTGCTGTTTTTGGCGTTGTTTGCTTCAATATTGCAAAAGCTTGCTTTATGGAATCTACAGTAATATAAGCAGAAGCCAACATTAACTGACAAGAAAATCTATCTGTTCCATTTAACTCATAAGCATGGCGTGCATAAATTAGGCAGCTATCTTCTTCTCCATTTTTTTCAAACACATTAGCTAACCCTTGGCTAACATAAGATAACAAACTATTATCGCCAGCATGCATTGCTAACTTATATGCTTTCTTCTCTTCTTCTAAAGCTTGTTTTAAACTATCAACAAAACCAAAGTTCTCCCCTAACCTCAAATGCGCTGCCACCTTATTATATATACTAACATTTGGCATGGACTCATACATCTTCACCAAAGCTTTAGCATAGTTCAAAGCTTTGTAAGGTGCCAGCTGTTCTTCTACCTCAATCAACTTATCCAATGCCAAGCATTTTAAGTTCAGATTATGAAGACTGTCTGAAATAGAATAAGATTTCTCCAAACATGCCTTAGCCTGCTCCATACTATCATTCAGCAGAAAGCATTTTCCCATATAATACAAGGATGAAGCATAAAGAGAATCGTCCTGATGTTCTCCATACCAATCATACGCTATGCGAATCAAAGAATCGTTATCCACATCTACGCCAGACTTGTCTTGTGCCATATAATAAGTGAGGGCATACTTCGCCATATCTTTATCTGAGAGTTTACCTTGATTGATACGGTTCAAAAAGACCAAGGCACTATCTGGCTTAGACTCTGCCAAAGTATAAGCCAAGTCCAACTCTCTCTTATGACTTTGATAACATGATACCAATACCGAAAGCATCACAAAAAACAATACCGTAAACGAAATACTTCTTCTCATATTTAGTATAATTACATTCTGGGCGCAAAAATACAAAATATTTTTCAATAATAGAACTAAATAGGGTCTAAAATACAAAGTCTGCAGAAAAGCACAATATAACTGATTATCAGGTATATATATTATATTTATAACAAAAGGGGGTCTAAATAATAGTCGTATTTTCGCATTACCAACCTTTCTGCATCAGATAACAGAATCTCACGCTTTGGTTGCCAGAATGCATTATGTTAACGAAACCAACTCATAGTTTTATGGCTCCTAAGTCTATGAGTTCCGAGAAGGAAAACATAGAGTTAAAAAGCAAAGAAAAAAATAACACGGACAAATTGAATTTGTCCGGACAAATTGTCCGGCAGCTTATAAGTTATTAATATTTAACCATTTACAAGCACCCAGACAAAAGAGCCGGACAAATTCAATTTGTCCGTGTTTCTAATTTAACTTAATTATTTTAACTTTTTGGTCAAAAACCACCTGTTTTCAGCCTTTCTGCCTGAAAGCTGAAGGCGTTACCCCTCTCATCTTCTTGAAGAACTTGGTGAGATGAGCCTGGGATGAGAAGCCGAAAGTGTTGGCTATCTCCTGCACCGTATGCGTGGTGGTAGAAAGCTCGCGCTCTATCTCCTTCACGATGTATTCATCGATGATTGCCTTCGGCGTCTTGCCAGAGATGCGGCGGGTAACCTGCGCCAGATAGCGGCCACTCACATTCAGCTGGTCAGCATAGAAATGCACATCGCTATAGGTGCGGCAGAAGTTGTTCACCTGCGAGATAAACTGATTGTAAAGTTCGGAACTCCTGCCCTGCAGATTACTCTCTCTTGCCAGTTCTATATTGATGAAATCCTGCGCCATCGCCAACGCCTCCTCCATCTTCTTGCCCTGATTCAGATAGATGGCAAGGGCAGAAGAGAAACGGTTGATGAGACCATGCGAATTGGCATTATCAAGGCGATAGATCCGGAGTCCCTGCTTCTCGGCAAGTTCCAGGAGTCGGGAGTTCTGAAGAATGATGTCGCTCTCCTTCTTTCTCGCCACAACTACCGAGCAGAGGGGCAGCAGACGGTATTTGATCTGGCTCACCACATCCTCCGTCATCAGCGCATCGCCCTGACTAGACCAGATTGCTGGAGCATAGATGATATGAGCAGGACGATACCGGGTCAGGGCATCAATGACCACATTCAGCGTCTCCACTCTGCGTATCATACCTATCTTCACTATATCGGGCTGCATATCGTTCATGACAGCCTCTATCTGCCCCGAAACAATCTCGGCAGGAATATCGAAGAACTCCTGGATGCCGAGCGTATTCTGCACGGTAATGCTGGTTATCGCCGAAACGGCATAACCTCCCAATTCGAATATCGTCTTGATATCCGCCTGCACACCAGAGCCACCGGTGCTGTCGGAACCTGTAATCGTTAATATCATATACTTTGAACATTGAACATTGAACTTTAAGCTTTGAACTTGTAAGCCAATGCTGTTTCCGATAGACTTTACTTCTGTTTCATATATTCCGTAGGTGTCATTCCGAAGACCTTAGAGAAGCATTTCGAGAAATAACTGCTATTGGAGAAGCCAACAGTATACATCACCTCAGAAACACTAAACTTTCCGGCGCTCAGGAGTTTGGCAGCCTTTTGCATTCTCAGGTTTCGAATATATTCTACCGGAGTCATGCCTGTCAAGGCCTTCACCTTACGATAAAGCTGCTTATTGCCAATGCCCATTACTTCCTGGAGCATCGTGACATTGAAATCGGAATCTATCATGTGCTCCTCGATGGCATGGTTGATTTCATCCAGCAAATGCTGGTCAGCCTCACTCAATTCTGGTTCTGCAGCTGCTACCTCTGACTTTTTCTCATCAGCATCTTCATCTACTGTCGATGAAGAAGTTTTCTCCATTTGAACTTCTGCCGTTGAAGAAGCATGATTCTGAGGCAGTTTGACATCCAGAAAGCGATGCATTAATTCGTTCACTTCATCAAACGACTGATGAGCCACAGCCATCTTCAATCCTTCGGTCAAACGGGCAAAGAAGGTCATACGCATCTGCACCTGATCAAGGATTTCTGCTTTCTGCTTCTGTTCCTCTGCCAATTTCTTATGAAGGAAATAGTAGCTTACCACCCAGGAGATAAGAACTATCAAAGCCGTGATGTAGAACAGTTTTGCCCAGATGGTAAGATACCAAGGTGGCAACACCGAGATGTCCTGCGAATAGACTTCAGCACCTATCTTTCCTTCACCATTTACGACACAAACCGTGAGATGATAGTTGCCATACGACAAACCATTGTAGACAATATCAATATTTCCCGACTTCAGATAATTCCAGTCATGATCACTGCCCTCCAGCTTGTATGCATAGACAGCAGAAGGATGATCAGCAAACGGAAGGTCTGTAAGCTGCAGGCTAAAACTGTTCTCATCGCTCTTGAGCACCAGTTTCTCACTACGCTCATCCCATGGTTTGCCATTCACGACAATGCCCGCCAAAATCAACCGGTTGAGTTTCTTCGGAGAAAGAACTGCATCAGAGCGAATCTCAACAAAGCCATCATTACCACCCATCACCACTTCATGGGTAGACTTGCTGTAGCAAATGGTAAATGGAGTAATGGAAGGGATGACAAAGCGCATGCTCTCTCCTTCACGGCTGATGACGCAACACTCATTACCGGTTACAGCCCATATCTTGCCATCCACATCACACATGGTACTTACCTTGCCCCCTATCTTCCACTCCTTTGAGCCGAAATTGGAACCCAGAATCTCGCCTGCAGCATAGTAACACTTCACCGAGCTATTATCACCAACCCATATATTGCCCTGGCTGTCGGTCATCATATAGTTAACCACATCAGAATTAGCCACATGAGCCACCTTCATATCATACGGATTGATACAATCGAGGCGATTGAAAGTGGAAACCCATATTCTTCCCTTTCCGTCCATGACCATCTGACCGACATGCAATCCGGAAAGGGCATTCTTGCCCTGGTCAGAGAAATGATAGTCGGCTACGGTCTTACCTGCAAGCAATGAAGCCTTATCCATCACAAAGACACCCCCCTGATAGGATGCCATCCACAATCTGCCCTTTCTATCCTGAAGAATATCATAAGCCCAGGCAGTAGAATACTTGCCCGTTCTGTCATAGACGATGAAATTACGCATCTGTCTGGAGCTGCGATCATAAAGGTTGATACCATGGTCGGTACAAATCCAGACATCCCCATCATTGTCTTCATAAATCTTACGCACACGGTTGTGGCTAAGCGGATAAGCCTGATTGTTCTGCTTATACCAAGCCACATCCTGATAAGCAGCATCGCCTGTAGAAGATTTCGCCTGAGAATAATGAATCAAACCATTGGTTCCCCCCATCCACCATTCACCATTACGGGTCTGGAGCATGGCATGAAGACAGTTACCTTCGCCCGAAAAGGTTATCTTGTCGAGCGACACATAATTATAATAGGTATGGGTGGTGAGACGAGAAAGTCCGTTATCGGTTCCAATCCAGACATTCTGCCATTTATCCACGAAGCAGGCCCATACGATGTTGTTCGGAATGGTTGCTTCATTGCGAGAGTCGTGCGAATAATGGGAGATGGCATTGTTCATCGCCATCACATAGAGTCCGTTATCGGTTCCGATGTAAAGATTGCCATTTGCTTCTTCTGCCAGACATTTTACCGAGTTGCCATCCAAAGCTGCAATCCGGGAGAATGTCTGAAGATTGAGATCTGCACAATAGAGCGCGCCTTCTGTACCAATCCAGTAGCAATGGCGCTTGGCATCGTATGCCAGGGCATTTACCAATGGCTGGGCGCCTGCCGTAAGAGGCAACAGGCGGTTATTCAAATACAGACCATTTATCTTACCCTGCAACAGACCTTTTGAGGTATGCAGCAAGGCATAGACATCCCCTCCATAGTTGGCATTCTTGTCTTTCAGGTCCAGCACACGCAGCTCCATGACAGCTTTTCGCTTAGCTTCATCCTGAAAGTCTGCAACAGCTGGAGTCTGCACATAAGCATTGGCATGGGTGTCGAATTTCAAGATGCCATTGCCAGTAGCCAAATACAACAGGTTATTATCGAAAGCGAGAGCATTGACGCGCGTATTGCTATAGGCATGATCCTGATAGTGGAGATAGCCATGATAACCATCATAACTATAAAGTCCGTTATCAGTACCAATCCACATCATCCCCTGTGCATCCTGGGTAATGGCACACACGGTATGCGCACCCTCGAACGACACGTTAATGAATCGTTGCGCCGCAACCGGAAGAACCAGTAACGCCAACAAAAATACGACATATACTCTATGAATAAACTGCTTCATCTTGAAGTTATTTGTTAAATTAGTTGTTGTTGGCTGCAAAATTAATCAATTATTGGCACTTTACCAAATAAAAAGGAAAAAAAAATCCCAAGGAATAAAGAACAGTCTCTATTCCTTGGGATTTGTGAAAAGAAAAGGAATCCTACGATAAAAACGAAGGACATATATTTTCTAGATTGCCTCTAACTGAATGGTCTTTTCGATATTTCTCTTGCCATCCTTCACCTTCAGGGTGATATTGCCCTTCTGCGTACTACTCTGCACGATGACAACGAGTTTGCCTGAGAAGAGTTTCATATGTGGATGGGTGAAAGGTTCGAGCGATGTGGCATCGCCATTGCAGGCTGCCTTGAAGGTTCCGGCACCCGTTACTTCGAAGGTCAGCTCATCATCTGCGAGCGGACACTCATTGCCATCCTTGTCCAGGAGACTAACGGTAACGAAAGCAAGGTCCTTGCCATCAGCATTCAGCAGCACATTGTGCTCATCGGTGCAGCCTTCTACCATGCAGGCGATAGGCTCATGGTCTGGAGTCTCCACACTGAACTTCATCTGCGCAGGTTCTCCGGCTGTACGCTTCACGTCTTCGCCTACCTTGTCGCCATACTGATTGTAGGTAACCACGCGAATCTCGCCCGGTTCATACTTCACGTTGTTCCAGCGGAGGCGATAGCGGTCCAGACGGCTTGACTTGTCCTTGCGAACTCTGCCCTGGCTCTTGCCGTTTACAAAAAGCTCGCCTTCCACACCATCGGTGTAGCAATATACAGGGGTAATCTGTCCTTCCCTGCCCTTCCAGTTCCAGTGAGGGAGAAGATGGGTGGTATGCTGATGCTCATTCCAGCGGGCACGATACATATAATACCTATCCTTTGGAAGTCCGGCAAGGTCGCAGATACCGAAGTAGCTGCTGCGGCTTGGCCAGTAGGTATCGTATGGAGTCGGCTCGCCCAGATAGTCATAGCCCGTCCACACGAACTCTCCGATTACCCAACTGTGGTCATCCTGCATCTTCCAGTCATCATCCGGAAGATTACTCCAGGAGCAATACTCCGTGTCATAGCTAGAGCACTGACCATCGGCGTATGGATTGTTGTTGCTGGCACGCACCTCAACCGGGAACTTATACACGCCACGGGAGCTGACGGTAGATGCTGTCTCTGAACCCAGGAGGAATCCCTGAGGCAACTGCTCGATATTCTTATAATATTTATGTACGCGATAGTTGAAGCCCGGAACGTCCATCACCTGGGCAAATCCACTCTTCAGGGCAGCCTCAGCCTTGTCCATACCCTGGGTTACAGGGCGGGAAGGATCATACTGATGACAGATATCCTGCAGATGCTTGGCTATCTCCATACCCTCCTTGCTCCATTGCTCAGGAATCTCGTTACCGATACTCCACATAATGATGCTAGGATGGTTGCGATGGTGCTTCACCAGATTGGTCATATCCCTGTCGCTCCACTCCTTGAAGAACTTGGCGTAGCCATTCTTGCACTTAGGATAAATCCACATATCGAAGCTCTCAGCCATTACCATCATACCGAGAGAGTCGCAGATTTCCATCTGCATGGTAGAAGGCATATTGTGGGCTGTACGGATGGCGTCGCAACCCATCTCCTTCATCGTCTTGATCTGACGGATGAGTGCCGCCTTGTTCTCTGCAGCTCCCAACGGACCGAGGTCGTGGTGCAGGCAGACACCCTTGATCTTGCGGGTAATGCCATTGAGCTGGAAACCATTATTCTTGGATACCGAGATGGTACGGATACCGGTCTTAAGCGTCTGGACATCAGCAACCTTCTTTCCTTCATATCGGGTTAACTTCACCTGATAGAGGTAAGGATATTCCGGAGACCAGAGCTGAGGATTTGCTACCTTCAGGGTAGTCTTGATGGCTGGGGTTGCGCCAGAGATAGTCTGCTCGGCAACCTTTGTACCAGCCTCATCGAGCAAGGCGATGACCGTCTTGCCCGACTTACCGATTTTTCCTTCCAGCAGGGCGTTCACTTCCACTTCGGCTTCCTGCTTATCAGCTTTCAGGGTACGCACGAAGGTATCCCAGGTAGAGAAGTTCTCGTTACCGTAAAGTTCCACGGAAACCGGACGGTAAAGACCGCCACCTGGATACCATCGGCTGCTTTCCTCTACATTGTTGAGATGAACCTCTACGAGATTCTTCTTTCCGCCAAACTGCACGTAAGGAGTAATGTCGATGCGGAAGGCATTGTAGCCGTAAACCCATCTGCCAGCCTCCTTGCCATTCACCTTAACGATAGGCTGACTCATCGCACCATCAAAAACGAGGACAGCACGCTTGTAGCCCTTCGGCAACTGAAGATTCATCTTATACATACCCTCTCCAATCCAAGGGAGAGCTCCAGAGCGTCCCGACTTCTCGGTCTTCTCCTTTTCGCCATTCTGCTCGATAGCCACCATCTGCAGATCCCATTTCTTATCGAAAGGACCCGCGATAGCCCAGTCGTGCGGAACAGCTACCTGCTGCCACGCCTTGCCATCACGGGAGAAGTCCCATGAAGGCAGGTTGATAACCTTTCTGCTCTGCGCCTGGCACAGCGTAGTGAGTACCAGGGCAAGAGTCATGAAAGTAATGCTTCTCTTGATCATATTGCTATTTAATATTCTTATTTATATGAATCGAATACGGCAGTTGGTTTGCCGCTGTTGTCGAACGCTCCCTTGGTATATGCAGACCAACCCAGAGTGGTATAGTTGGCTGGCTTCCAGTTGTTGTAAACTTCTGGTTCCCAATAGAAGATACCCTCGCAGATAGAGATTGCCTTGCAGCCATCCACCATCTTCTTCATCATTGGCGCAGCCTGGTCAGAGCCCCACCACATACCGATTTCAGAGATGATGACATTGCAGTTGTACTGTTCTGATAAAGTCTTAATATTATTCAGACAATTGGTAGTTAAATCCTGCCAATTGTTATCTTCTGGATAAAGTGACATACCGATGACATCCCATTTTCCACCATTCTTCTTCAATTCACCAAAGAGCCAGGTATAACGGCCGAGGTTATTACCCTCATCCACGTGCACGATTACTTTAGCTTGTGGATAAACCGCCTTTACGGCATCATATCCGGCGTTAACATAAGCAGCAAAGTTGGCTGCATTCTCAGAAACACGACCAGTAACAGCCTTGGCATCTTCGCCTTCAGCGTCATTCCAGAGCATACCGTCACGGGTTTCATTACCCACCTGTACCCACTCTACGTTGGTTACACCTTTATCCTTCAGGGCTGTCAATACATCCTTGGTATGAACAGCCACAGCCTGTTTCATTTGTTCGGCAGTATAGCCCTGCCATGCAGCAGGAACTGTCTGGTGAGCCGGGTCAGCCCAGGTATCAGAATAGTGGAAGTCAATCATCAGACGGAAGCCGAGCTGCTGAGCTCGCCAAGCCTTGGCGATGACATCATCCTTGCCACACCAGCCACCTTCCGGATTTACCCAGACACGCAGACGGATGGAATTGGTTCCCTCTTCGCGAAGGAGCTTCATGCATTCTGTAGCCTTGCCATTCTGATTATAGAATTTCACACCATCCTTCTCCATCTCTGTGAGCCAGGAAACATCGGCTCCCTTGGCGAAGCCACTCATATCGTATGTCTTCTCCTTTTCGGGAGTGGCATTATCATCATTGCTGCAACTCGTGCCCGTGATAGAAAACAAGAGTGCTGAAGCCAGCAATATGGCTTTTCCTAAAATATTCTTCATTGTTCTTTTGGTTTATAACTATCTTTGCTGTATCGAAAGAACGTATTTACGCATCAGATATTGCAAAGATAGCTGATTTTTATTCATACTTCCAGGTCATGGTATTGAGGTCGGCAGTAACCGTAAACTCAGTTTCGCCATTTTCATCACCAAACCAGATATCCCAGGCACCATCGCTCACCTTGTCCATCACAGCAAGAAGGGTATTGAGATCAACACCGGTGAAAGCCTTGGAGAGATCGGTTACAGATTTGCCTAGTTGTTTAATCAGGTTATTCTTTGATCTAACATTTGGTTGTGGTTGCAAAAGTATCAAATACAATCAAAAGTACAAGACAGAAAATTGCCAAAAGACAACAAAAAACGGACAAGAAACCAGAATATGTCTGGTTTTGTCCGTTTTGTAATATATATCAGTCCATAATTCATTCCACACCCATTACTTTCACAACACCCGACTCGTATGAATCCAGTATATTTGCTAAAGCAGGTAATGGCTGCTGATGTCCACTGGTAACAACCGTTTCATTAGGAATGTCGAAATGAATGTCGCCATGATTCAAGCGACCAGCCCCATAAAAGGCTTCTATAATGGAAGGAACGTCAACTGCATTATCTGCTGTATGAGAATACATCACGTCTGGGTTGGTATCAAAGTTATTATAACAGGTTCCTCCCACCAAAGTCTTAACGCTTGCAGGAAGCTGATCAGAAAGCTTGGCTACCTAATAAGCATCGAAGCTTGCAGGATTGTCAGCGTAAGTAATATAACTGAAGCCACTTGGCTTATCAACAAAGACATTGCCGTATGACTTGATCATACCTCCATTTTCACCAGAGAAAGTCCCCTTCGAGCCTTTGATATCTGTTCCCTGCAGAGAACTCATGATTGGGCGCTTCACTGCCTCGAAGTAGTTAGACTCCATGAAAATATTTGAACCCGACGTAGCACAGATGCCATAGACATCACAATGCTGATAATAATTGTTGTACATGTGATAACAAGTAAGCTTTTTCCATTTCAATAAAATAATTATAGTATTTACTTTGTTTTATAGATTTAATGCAAAGATAAAGGATTATCGCTGACATACAAAACAATCATGACAACTTTTATACGAAAACGTTATCATAGATTAGGAAATTAACAAAAAAAAAGCTGAATCTTGTTACGAAGATTCAGCTTCAATAGAAGTGGTACCACCAGGAATCGAACCGGGGACACAAGGATTTTCAGTCCTTTGCTCTACCAACTGAGCTATGGCACCAACTATGAATAACAAACGATTTCTCATTTGCGGGTGCAAAGGTACACATTTTTTTTGGTTCCAACAAATTTTTTCAAGAAAATCTTTCCCAAAAGTGAAAAAAAATGCATTTTTATTTTGTTTTGTCCCAATTTTCATGTACCTTTGCATCGTCATTCTGTAAAAAACAGTAAATCGGCATCGGGATTTAGCGCAGTTGGTAGCGCACGTCGTTCGGGACGATGAGGTCGCTGGTTCGAGTCCAGTAATCCCGACCTATATAAACCAACAGAATGGTGTATGATATTAAGAGACATATTTTACCTGCAACGGAATGATCGCGATGCCTTACTGGCGATCATAATAGCTATGACTGTTTTAATGGGACTCATTTTTCTTTTCAATAGGGAACCATCAGAAACAGCCCAGAAAGACAACGACTCTATTCAAACTTACCGGACAGAACATGCCACTAGTCAGAATCCTGTATATTATAAAGAAGGATATCAAATCAAAGAGGCTTTTCCATTCGATCCGAACACGGCAGATTCTGTCCAATTCAAACGTCTTGGTCTGCAAGCTTGGCAAATAAGAAGCATTCTTCATTACCGTGCCAAAGGAGGTGTATATAGTAGACCTTCCGATTTTGCACGTGTCTATGGTATGACGAAAAGACAATACGAGGCCTTGGCACCATTCATAAGAATAGCAGATGACTACAAGCCTGCTTCCGATTTTTACAGAAACGAGCCATACCGTCAGCAGAAACGATACAACAGACCTGATATAACTGCAACCACCCGTTCTACAACACCGGAAAACGAAAAAGTATACAGTTATCCACACAAGCTGAACCCAGGACAACACATTAATATAAATACAGCCGATACTACCGAACTGCAGAAGATACCGGGAATTGGCAGTTATT
Source organism: Prevotella sp. SGI.167 (assembly GCF_050313615.1). NCBI lineage: Bacteria > Pseudomonadati > Bacteroidota > Bacteroidia > Bacteroidales > Prevotellaceae > Prevotella > Prevotella sp. SGI.167. The sequence goes on from NZ_JBNPLT010000002.1 coordinate 80,503, forward strand.
ATGCCAAAATGATTATAAGATACAGAGACCGTCTAGGTGGATTCGCTGCTGCCGAACAGTTGAACGAAATAGAAGGCATTCCAGAATCTGCCTTGGCGTTTATCCACATAGATGCCAACCATATCCATAAGCTTGACATCAACAAGCTCAACCTCAACCAGCTCCGCCAACATCCATATCTCAACTTCTATCAAGCCAAGGAAATCTGTGACTACCGCCGACAGAGAGGTCCGATAAAAAGTCTGGAAGAGCTGAAACTATTAAAGGATTTTCCACCAGCCGAAATAGAAAGACTTACGCCTTATATCTCTTTTTAACGGAACATCTCACCTTAAAACTATATGTCTCTTTCTAAAGAAGAAAAAGCCAAATGCACTATGCCTGATAGCGCATTTGGCTTTATATATAATAGGTATCAGATAACACCAAACTGATGCAAGAAGATGAGCAGAATGCAGATTGGACTGACGAAACGAATCATGAAGAGGAAGACGGGGAACAACTTACCGCTCACCGTGCCCCAATTCGTAAACTCATCACGCACTATCTTCTTCGGTACATACCAACCCAGGAACAGACAGGTGACAATCGAAGCAAGCGGCATCAACAGCTGCGCCGTGAAATTGTCACAATTCGTAAGGAAATCCTTACCAAAGAATCCCAATCCAGGAACTGCTCCCTGAGAAAGAGAACAGAATACGGCAATGATGCTGCAGGTAATGGTCTCTATCCACGCACCCTTGGCACGGGTAATCTTGCGTTCCTCATAAATCATCGCCGTACCAATCTCGTGCATGGAAATCGTAGAGGTCAAAGCTGCCAATACCAACAATGCATAGAACAATACTGAAATGATGTAGCTCACCACTGGCATATCGCCAAATGCCTGCTGGAACACATTAGGCAAGGTGATAAAGATGAGTGACGGACCACTATCAGGCTGCACACCTACCGAAAAGGCTGCCGGGAATATCATCAAGCCTGCCAATACTGCAATAAGTGTGTCGATAACAACTATCTGACTTGCCGATTTCAAGAGATTGGTCTGGCGGCTGAAGTAAGATGCGTATGTACACAGACAAGCCGTACCCAAACTCAAAGAGAAGAAAGCCTGCCCCAAGGCTTCGAGCAATACGTTCTCATCAACCTTTGAGAAATCAGGATGAAACAGGAACTGCACGCCCTTCATTGCTCCTGGCAAAGAACAGGAAGCTATTACGATGACAACCAGCAGCACGAAAAGCAGCGGCATCAATATCTTGGAAGCTTTCTCGATACCATTGCGAACACCTCTTACCACCACTGCATGAGTAAGCAGGATGAAACCTACAGCCCATAAGGTAGGACGAATAGGATCGGAAGCAAACGTCTGGAAGTAGGTCTTCACATACTCCGGATCGCCATGCACACCACCCATGATGCTGGCATAGAGATATTGCAGACACCAGCCTGCCACCACGGCATAGAAGCCAAGGATAATCATGGAGGTGATGACGCCCATCAAGCCTACGGTTCCCCAAGCCTTGTTCTTACCCAAATTACTATAAGCCCGCGCTGCATTGGAAGCCGAATGGCGACCAATAATAAACTCGCTCATCATGCCAGGCAAACCCAACAGGATGATACAAACCAGATAGATAAGGATGAAGGCGGCACCTCCATTCTGACCTGCCATATAAGGAAAACGCCAAACATTACCCAAACCGACAGCTGAGCCGGCTGTAGCAAGAATGACGCCCAATTTACTTCCGAAATTTCCTCTAGTCTCCATTGTTTTTAATGTTTAATGGTGAGTATTCAATGCTTACTGATAAAACACGACATACTACACCTTATTATATATATAGCTTATCCCAATACTCCGAACTGATTCAGGAATACCAGGAAGATAAGGATTGGACACACAAACTTGATCAGGAAAAGGTAGACATTGAAAACCTTTCCCTTCAGGGTTCCCCAGTTGGTGAATTCATCCTGCACCACCTTCTTCGGCACATACCATCCCAAGAACAGACAGGTAAGGAGACCTGCTGTAGGCAGGAACAGCTGACCCGTTACGAAGTCGAACCATTCGAATAAGGTCTTGCCACAGAACGACAACTTATCTGTAGCCCCCAAAGAAAGCGAACAGAATGCACCAATGATGGCACAAGATACCGTAACAATCATAGCACCCTTCTTTCTGTCAATCTTCAACTCCTCATAGAAGAAAGAAGTATTCACCTCGTGAAGCGACATCAGGGATGTCAATGCTGCCACAGAAAGAAGTACATAGAACATCAAGGAGATAATCCATCCCAATACCGGCATTGATGCAAACGCCTCGTTAAAGACATTTGGCAGGGTGATGAAGATAAGCGAAGGACCACTATCCGGTGATATTCCTACAGAGAATGCTGCAGGGAAAATCATCAATCCTGCAAGAACAGCCACCATCAAGTCGATGGCAGAAATCTGAATTGCAGATTTCAGGAGATTGGTCTGACGACTGAAATAAGATGCATAGGTACAGATGCAACCCATACCGATGCTCATGGAATAGAATGACTGTCCCAAGGCATTGAGGAATACATTCCTATCCACTTTTCCGAAATCAGGCTTCAACAGGAATTCTATTCCCTTTCCGGCATCCGGCAACAGACAGGATGCCACCACGATAATAAGAAGCAGGATAAACAGAAGCGGCATCATTACCTTGGATGCCTTCTCGATACCTCCACGGACACCATGGATAATCACAAAGTGACAAATCAGGAAGATTGCCACCGTCCACATCACCGGACGAATTGGATCGGCAGAAAACTCCTTGAAGTAATTTGCCACAAAAGTAGGGTCGCCATGCAGTTCGCCCATGATGCTGGCATAAACATACTGCAAGCACCATCCCGAAACCACCGCATAGTAACCGGTAATCAGGAACCCCGTGAGCACTTCCAGATAGCCCACCCACTTCCAAGCCGTACCATTGGCAAGCTTGGTATAGGCACGTGCCGTATTGGAGGCACCATGACGACCGATAATAAACTCTGAAATCATACATGGTATGCCCAACAGAAGAACACTTCCTATGTAAACCAGGATAAAGGCTGCGCCACCTTCCTGACCAGCCATATAAGGGAAGCGCCATACGTTACCTAAACCTACGGCGCCACCAGCTGTAGCAAGTATCATTCCTATCTTGCTACCAAAACTTCCTCTATTTGATTCTGCCATTTTCTTGTCTTTCTCTTACTAATTTCTTAACGTTTCATATTATTGACTGCAAAATTATAAAATAATTCCGAGATATATGCAACATTTGAAAGCAAAAGTATAAAATTAGTAATATTTATGCAACTTTTCGTACATTTTCAAGAGAAAAAGGCTTTAAAATGCTTTTCTAACGATATTCTTCCGGCAAAGTATCACGCCATTTCGAGAAAGGATTTCCAAGAAGATGAGAATTGTAGAAGCGTTTATCGCCTGTTACCTCCAAACCGATGAAGGCAGGCTTCTCATATTCTTCCGTCTCACTTCCCAGTTCCACTTCTGCCATCACCAAACCATCATTATCACCGTAGAATTCATCTACTTCGAAGGTATGGTCTCCACTCCTGACAAGATAGCGGCGCTTATCGATGACTCCCCCCTGACAGAGTTGCAGAAGATGCTGCGCCTCGTCCATGGTTATTTCCTTTTCAAATTCATAACGGGTCATACCACCGTTTACCGACTTACCTTTAATCGTGAGATAAGCCTTCTCGTCTCTCGTGCGAACTCGCACCGTAGCCCCTTCAGCCGGAATATACCCCTGCTGAATATGACTAGAAGAAAAGGCGGCGCTTTTATAAGCGTCGCCCTTCTTAACGAGGAATTTTCTTTCTATTTCCAATCCACTCATTTTCTTATACCTTTAACTTTAAGCTGAAAGCCACATTGTATAAATCATGCAGAGGATACCCAAGATGATCAATCCTCCAAAAATCCATTTCACTACTTTGTCTGCTTTTGCAGCCTGTTTCTTCTGGTAAGCTTCATGCTTAGCTCTTCTTAAATCTTTATTTCCACCCATAGTTATATATTTTTAGGTTATTATTGTTCTTCATCATTCGTAGGGAACTCCATCAGATATGCCTTGATGAAATCATCTATCTTACCATCCATCACGCCATCAACATCCGATGTCTGATAGTTGGTACGATGATCTTTCACACGACGGTCGTCGAAGACATAACTTCTAATCTGGCTTCCCCACTCTATCTTCTTCTTGCCGGCCTCAATCTTTGCCTTAGCTTCCAGACGCTTCTTCATGGCGCGGTCGTAGAGTTGACTCTTCAAGAGCAACAGGGCTTTGGCGCGGTTCTTTGGCTGGTCACGGGTTTCGGTGTTCTCGATGAGGATTTCCTCTTCCTCGCCTGTATCTGGATCTGTATACCAATAACGCAGACGGACACCGGATTCAACCTTATTCACATTCTGACCACCGGCACCACTCGAACGGAAGGTATCCCAGGAGAGCTTGGCTGGGTCGACATATACCTCGATGGTATCATCTACCAACGGAGTTACGAAGACACTGGCGAAACTGGTCATTCGCTTGCCCTGGGCATTGAAAGGAGAAACACGCACCAGTCGGTGCACACCATTCTCGCTCTTCAGATAGCCATAAGCGTACTCGCCGCCCTCGATGGTCATGGTAACGCTCTTGATACCAGCCTCATCGCCTTCCTGCATATCGGTGATGGTTACCTTATAGCCATGAGCCTCAGCCCAGCGCATATACATACGCATCAGCATCTGCGCCCAGTCCTGGCTCTCGGTACCACCGGCACCGGAATTGATCTTGAGTACGCAGTCCATCGGATCTTCCTTCTGGCGAAGCATGTTCTTCAACTCCAGGTCTTCGATGGCTTTGATCGCCTTGGCATAATCGGCATCCACCTCTTCCTCGGTTACCATTTCATCTTTATAGAAGTCGAACGCCAGCTTCAACTCGTCGGCATAAAGACGTACAGTCTTATAACCGTCGAGCCACTTCTGGATACCTTTCACCTTCTTCATCTGCTCCTGAGCATACTTCGGGTCTTCCCAAAAGTCAGGAGCCTGAGTGCGGAGCTGCTCCTCTTCAAATTCTACTTTCTTCTGGTCTATATTGAGATAGCGATGCAGAGCGTCAGCTCTGTCCATCACATCTTTCAACTGGTCAGCTGTAATCATTAACTTTGAACTTTGAATTTTGAACTTTGAATTTTATGTTTACTTTGAACTTCATCTTTATCCCCTCCAACTATATGATAAGAGTCATCATCATAAAGAGTTATCATAAAGTTCAAAGTAAAACCATTACTCCTCATACATCTTGTCAATCTCCGCCTTGTAGTTTTTATTGATGATAGGGCGGCGAATCTTCAAGGTGTTGGTCAGCTCGCCCGACTCCATAGAGAAGTGGTGAGCCAGGAGGGTGATACGCTTAATCTGCTCATAATAAGCCAGGTGCTGCTGAAGAATCTTGATGCGGTCCATCAGCATCTTCTGCACCTTCTCGTTGGCACACAGGTCCTCACGGCAAGTGAAGGCGATGTGATGCTCACGCGCCCAGTCCTCCACGAGGCGGAACTCAGGCACAACGAGGGCTGATACGAACTTGCGCTGGTCGGCGATAACGGCAACCTGGTCGATGAACTTATCTACCAGGAGCAACGATTCTACCTGCTGAGGAGCGATATACTTACCATTCGATGTCTTGAACAGGTCCTTGATACGCTCGGTGAGAAAAAGCTCGCCATCCTTCAAGTAGCCGGCATCACCGGTATGGAAGAATCCATCCTTGTCGAATGCCTTCGCATTGGTGGTATCACGATGATAATATCCCGGAGTGATGGTAGGGCCCTTGAGAAGCACCTCATTATCCTCACCTATCTTTACCTGAATGCAGGAGATTGGACGACCCACCGAACCCAGACTGCGTTTCTTGTCAGAATGATCACAAGATACGGTGGCAAGGCTCTCGGTCAAACCATATCCCACCACCATATTGATACCGATGGCATGTACAAACTCCTCTACTTCCGGACTCACGTAAGCACCCGCTGTAGGGAAGATATTCGGTTTTTCCAGGCCCAACTGCTTGCGAACCATGCTCAGGACAGTCTTGTTGATAATTCTATATTCCAACTCCAGAGCCAAAGGAGGACGCATGCAGTTGGCAATATACTCGATGTTACGTTTCTTACCTACCGCCAAGGCATGATAGAAGAGCTTCTTCTGGACAGAACCGGCATCATCCATCTTAGCCTTTACAGCGATATAAACCTTCTCCCAGAAACGTGGCACACTACACATACAGGTAGGATGCATCTCTCGCATACTCTCCTGAATTTCATGAGGATAAGTATTGATGATGAGTTCGGCACCTTCGCTCAAGCAGAGATATGCCCATCCACGTTCAAAGATATGGGTGAATGGAAGGAAATCGATGACACGGTCCTTGTCGGTAACAGGAATGCACTCATCGTTTGCCTTCAAAGCAGCATAATACTGGCTATAGGTCAGCATCACGCCCTTGCTATCTCCAGTTGTTCCACTGGTATAGAGAATATTAGCCAAGTCATCCATACTTGCCTGCTTGTAGAGTTCCTCTACCTCCGTCTGACGAGGGAGATTCTCTCCCAGCTTCAGGAAGTCCTTGAAATAGAGAGCAGCAGGATCGTGGGTACTGATGCGCACGCTTGAATCGAAGATGATGATACGTTCCAGAGATGGACAGAGGGCAAAGATACGATGAGCCTTGTCATACTGCTCCTGTTCGCCTACAAAGAGGAAGCGAATCTGCGCATCATTAATCATATATTGAATCTGCTGCTCGCTGCTGTTGGCATAGAAAGGCACAGAGGTAACTCTGATACCGTACGCACCGAAGTCGGTGTACAGATAATGCACACAGTTCTGCGAGAAGACAGCGATTTTGTCAAGAGGTTTAGCCCCAAGATTCAGGAGGGCATTGCTCACTTGTTTCACTCTTAGCGAGAAGAGATTAAATGAAACCGTTTGCCACTGGTCACTACCAAACTTTCTGAAGGTAAGCGCTGGCTTATCTCCCCATTTCTTAGCTAGGTCGTGAATCAGTACCGAAAGATGACTATTAATTTGCATAAGCTTATATTTATATTCTGATGCAAAGATAATAGAATTTGTTAAGAACACAAAATAAAAAGATATTTTTTCCACTTTATCTGCTCTTTTTTTCGTATCTTTGCCCCAAAATCAAAAAATAGAGAGATTATGATGCTACAAGAAGAATATGTAAGCGATGCCGTGGATTTGCTGAAAAAGCTCATCGCCACCCCATCGGTAAGCAGAAACGAGAAGGATGCTGCCGACATCATGGAGCAGACCATCCGCAAATATGGTTTCGAACCTCATCGTGAGGCGAACAACATCTGGATTATCGACCCTCATTACGATGAGAGCCGACCTACCCTACTGCTCAACGCTCACATCGATACCGTGAAGCCTGTGGCTTCATGGACACACAACCCGTTTTCACCGGATGTAGAAGAGGGTGTACTTTACGGCTTGGGCAGCAACGATTGCGGCGGCGGACTCTGTTCGCTCCTCCAGATATTCAGAATGCTGACCGCAAAGCCTCAGCAGTATAATCTTATCTATCTGGCATCCGCCGAAGAAGAGGTGTCGGGAAAGGATGGCATTACCCGTGCCCTGCCTTTGCTTCCGCATATCGACCTTGCCATCGTAGGTGAACCTACCGGCATGAACCCGGCTGTTGCCGAAAAGGGACTGATGGTGCTGGATGTGATTGCTCACGGAAAGAGCGGTCATGCTGCCCGCAACGAGGGAGTAAACGCTATCTACGAGGCATTGGATGATATGCGATGGATTCGTGACTATAAGTTTGAGAAGGTAAGCGAGTTCCTGGGACCTACCAAGATGACGCTTACAGTAGTGAATGCCGGAACCCAGCACAATGTGATTCCGGATAAGTGTACGATGCTTGTGGATATCCGCACCAACGAGTTTTACGACAACGAGGAGGTTTACAAGTTTATCTGCCAGCACCTGAAGAGCGAGGTAAAGGCTCACAGTTTCCGTTTGAAGTCATCCCGCATCGACCCGGCACATCCTCTTATCAGGAAATGTGTAGCCATGGGCATGAAGCCATTCGGCAGTCCTACCTTGAGCGACCAGGCTCTGATGCACTTCCCTTCGTTCAAACTGGGTCCTGGCGAGTCCTCCCGTTCCCATTCAGCCGATGAATTTATCAAAATAAGCGAGATTTCGGATGCTGTAGCTAAATACCGGGAACTCTTGGATGGAGCCAGCATCTGAAAGAGACATTCGTTCTGACTACAATACTGAGTACACTACAAAAAGTCCGTAAACTTTTGAGTATTAATAACTTATTTAATAATCGTCTCGTTTTAACGGGATACTAGTGGTCCAGCTTATGGATTTCCTCCGCTAAATTGAGTGTCTTTACAGCTTCAGTTCGGCTCATGATACGGCCAGCTCCATGGGAGCAGCTCATGAAACTAAGAGGATTGCCAAGGTCTTCCACGATATATGAACTCGTTCTTTGTGAACCAGGTATGATACCAACTTCACCTTCTCGGGCACTTGTTGCTCCCTTTCGGTGTATGATACAATTCTCACCAAAATGGGATTCCCAATTGGCTAGGCAACTGGATTGCAGCAGCAAGATTTCTTCATCCTCTTTCGGGCACTTGCTTTCACTCCCACTTTTATTATAAGGCGTCTTATGGTAAACAGAATGTTTGCAGTACACCCTATTGAGAAGAATCCATGCTGAGATTTGGTTACGCCCAGACTTTGGAAACTTTTGAGGAGGTAGTGGATCAATTACCTATGAGACTTCTGGTTTCCCTAGGCAATGCAGCAGAGATTTACTTTGATGAGGACGCTATACGCTCCATACAGACAATTACCGGGCTTAGAAAGACCATCAATCACAACAAGCAGCTTGCCCTGTATTCATGTGAGGAACGGCAGCAGATGGTGGATGCTGTATATGCCGTGTACAAGCATGCCAAGCTCAAACGCTTCCAGACAACAGAGACAGAAAGCAAGAGCATCTACATTGCACCCGAACTATTTGACATACAAATCAATGTGGGTGACCGTTCTTCTACCATACAGGATACCAGCTGTGCCTTGATAGGTATTACTCTCCTGCTAGCCATTATCATAGTTATCAAATCAAAGGCAAGCACCTAATTGCAGCTTCAAGTCCAAGCTTCCCTTGAAAAGGATGCCATGAATACCCACATGATTGGCTCCTTCTACATTCGCTGGCCTATCATCAATGAAAATGCTCTCCGAAGCCTGGAGGTGATAGCGATTTAATAATAGCTGATAAATCTCCGGATTCGGTTTCACCATCTTCTTTTCCCCACTTACTACAATCCCATCAAACATGTCGAAAAGGCGGGCATGTACCTTCTTGACAATTGGAAAAGTCTCATGAGACCAGTTGGTAAGACAGTATAGACGATATCTTCTTTGCTTCAGTTCACACATGATCTCAGAGATGCCAGGGATTTCACCACCATCCATATCTTTGTAACAGTACCAGTAGGCAACGATGTAAGGAGCATACTTGGGATAAGCCTATTTTAAATCAAAGAGACATTCATCTATAGGCTTACCCAAGTCTGTCTGATCATTCCATTCATTGGTGACCACATGATCGATTATCCATTTAGCCTTCTCCCTGTCACCATGGAACAGAGTGGTATAAAGGTTCATGCGCATCCAGTTCACCAATACACTTCCTACATCGAAGACGATAGTCTTGTATCTACTCATAGCTGTCTTATTCTTTAAACATTCACATAGAAAAATTCAGGCTGCTTAGGTTCCGAATACGCTTTCTCGAATTTCCAGCTGACAGTCTTATACAACAGGCCACCGAAAAGTCGGGCATGCTCAGGACAGACCACGACACAGCGTCCGCAAGAGATGCATTTCTTTTCGTTGGTCTTGTAGGGTTCCCCCATAGTGATGGCTCCGACAGGGCACATTTTCACACAAGCATGGCAGGATGTACATTTTCCCCTACTCCCTTCTGGATGCAGAGGAATAGGCTTGGTATCACGATAAGGGCGATTTCCCTTTACCATCAGTCGGCTGACTGCTGACATCTTTGGTATCTGGAGTAGAAGTTCCCTACTCTTTGAAGCAAAATCATGGAGTTGCTCCATATCATCCGCATTAGGTCTTCCTTCTGCTATCTTGGGAAATATGGAATGCTGGGCTATGACAGCAGCCGCAGAAAGTAACTTGAAGCCATGGGATTCCACCAGGTCCTTCAGCTCTATGAGCGTATCATCTCTATGAGCGTATCATCGTAGGCTCTGTTACCATAGACTGATACGATGAAGGCTGGGGTATTGTTTCCCAGAAAACGTCTCAATGAACGAACTGCCATTTCCGGGACTCTACCAGCATAGGAAGGTACGCCCACTATCAGCAGATCGCCATCACTTCCCAGCGAGACATCATCCTTCAGCACGTCTGAGGTAATGTCATACTCAATGACAGGCTTCTGAAACTGGGATGCTATCTCACGAACGATACGTTTGGTGGAGAAAGTAGCACTAAAATAGGCCAAATGGATATTCTTAATGTACATAATGTCTTTGGTTTCTTTTTGTTGGATGCAAAGTTACTATTTTTAGGCGAAACCAGCGAGTGATTTCTAGAATTTTGTTATCTTTGCAGAAGATTTGCTGCACTCGGCATCATATTGACGAGGATTTTTGAAATAACAAAGGAACATACAATGATAGATACAAGACTGAAAGTTTTCAGAAGTGTGGCTACACTCCTGAGTTTCACTAAGGCTGCCAACGAACTGTTCATCAGTCAGCCTGCCATCAGCAAGCACATACAAGAGCTTGAAAAGGAATATGGGGTGCAACTGTTCGACAGAATCGGCAATCGCATCCAGCTCACCCGTGCCGGACAACTTATGCTTGACCATGCCTGCAAGATTATCGATGCCTATCAGAATCTCGATTTCGACATGAAGAAGTTCACAGAGAAATCTGGTGGAGAACTGCGCATCGGAGCCAGTACCACCATCTCACAATATGTTCTCCCCGAACTGATTGCTGAATTCAGGAAACTATATCCCGACATTCGTCTTACCCTGCTCAGCGGAAATTCTCATGAGATAGAGGATGCGCTTGCTGCAGGAAGGATAGATCTGGGTATGGTGGAAGGCATCAAGCGGCAGCCCACCTTTAAATACACTCCTTTCATGAAAGATGAGCTGGTGGCGTTCGTACATTGTTCCAATCCCCTAGCCCAGCAAGAGGAGATTTCTCTGGACCTTCTCAGGCAGACACCGATTGTACTGCGTGAATTAGGTTCCGGAACCTTGGATGTCATCCAAAAAGCCCTGCAGGAAAACGGCATTGCTCTTTCTGATCTGAACATTGAGATGAATCTGGGAACCACAGAGGGCATCAAGCATTTCGTGGAACATTCCTTAAGCATGGGTATCATCAGCATAAGAGCCATCTACAGGAATATCTATGAACAAGTATTCAAGGTTCTGGAAATTGAGAATCTGAAGATGGAACGAGAATTTCTATTTGTTGAGAAGAGAGGCGAGACCGCTAAACTCCAGCAGACATTCAAGAAATTCATAACTAAAGGTTATAACGTATAGCTATTATGTATATACAACATCTCATGATTTTTCGTACCTTTGCACCCGCTTTTCAAAAGCGAATAACCGACAAAAAAGAAAAATATGAGATTATCAGAACAAAGGAGCAGTATGCTGCATGGCGTATTGCTTATCGCACTCTTCGCATGCGCAGCTTTCTACATCGGTGGCATGGACTGGGTGAAAGCTCTTTCGTTTAGCCCCATGGTGGTGGGCATCATCATTGGTATGCTCTATGCCAATAGTTTACGTAACAACCTGCCCGACACCTGGGTACCGGGCATCAAGTTTTGCAGCAAGCGAATCCTCCGCACAGGCATCATCCTTTATGGTTTCAAGCTCACCTTCCAGGATGTGATGGCTGTGGGCTTCTCTGCCATCGTAATGGACGCCATCATCGTATGCGGCACCATCGGCTTGGGAATCCTGGTGGGAAGACTTCTGAAAATTGACCGCAGCATCGCACTGCTCACCGCTTGCGGAAGTGCCATCTGTGGAGCTGCAGCAGTATTGGGTGTGGATGGGGCCATTCGTCCGAAGCCTTACAAGACGGCAGTAGCCGTAGCCACCGTAGTCATCTTTGGAACATTATCCATGTTCCTCTACCCTATTCTCTACAGGGCTGGCATCTTTGACCTATCACCAGATATGATGGGACTCTTTACGGGTTCCACCGTTCATGAAGTAGCCCATGTGGTAGGTGCAGCCAATGCCATGGGAGCCGAGGTGAGCAACAATGCCATCATTGTGAAGATGATAAGGGTGATGATGCTGGTACCGGTATTACTGGTGATTGCATGGACCGTTGCAAGGGATGTTGCCAAAAGAGATAATCTGGAAAATACTGATACCAACAAGCCTAAAATCAGCATTCCATGGTTTGCCATTCTCTTCCTGGTAGTGATTGGATTCAATTCTCTTGGTTTGCTTTCGGAAAGCATAGTAGATTGGATTAACCAACTGGACACCTTCCTCCTGACCATGGCCATGGCAGCATTGGGAGCAGAAACAAGCTTTGACAAATTCAAGAAAGCTGGCATTAAGCCTTTCCTCTTGGCTGCCATTCTTTATTGCTGGCTCATTGGAGGTGGATATTGTCTGGTGAAGTTTGCCATACCTTATTTATAGGAATAACTATATAGAAGGTATATTATACCGACAGATGAAAACATCCATGTGAAAAGTAGAACGATTCACAAATGGGGAAAGAAAAGCCGGAGAGAGATATATACATGATAGTATTTACATCGTCATAAACGGAAAGAGAAGCATTATTGATAGACTACAAGTTCTCTTGGGAGATTGATTATCTTCAACCTCTCGAACCAGAGCTTCATGGAAGAGCCTTGGTGGCGCTTGACATGGCTATTGATGATATAATAGTCGGCCTGGTATTCGTCCATCAGGTCAGAGAAAGCTGCCTTGATGCGCGAACACTTCTCGTTGATGGCATTATCAAGAGGGTTCGTCAGGCGATTCACTGTTTCTGTGATTTTATCGGAATCGATTCTGTTGCCGATTTTTCGGTAGAGGGCAAACAGTTCCTCACGATGATCCACCAGGTTCTTGAACTCTATTCCTTCCGGGTGATTCAGAAAGAGCAGATAGAGGGCCTTGTGGATGGGACTGAGCTGCACTTCCCTGTTTCCATAATCAGGGAGCAAGAAACGGTAATCTTCCGTGATGACCAGAGGACTGAGGGTTGCCCTTGCTGCCTCGATACGGAGCTGTTCCAATACGGGCACACTGATGGCTTTTAACAAAAGATCGGTTCTACCTTCTGCTAAAAGCTGGGTGGAAAGCGTCTTTACCTGAGCGGCTTTCTCCTCTGGGGTCATATTTCTTGTTTCTTCTTGCATACAGATTGCAAAAGTACAAAAAGAATGGGAAAAATCGTTTCTCATCTAGAAAAAATCTTCTTCTGCAAGGCTTGCGTTTGATTTTTCATAGGGAATCTGATTCTTTGTATGTATCTTTGCATCTAAATTGAAATATAGAAATGATGAAAGAAGATTGGACTCCTATAGATTTCGGACAGACAGAAGATACTACCAAGAACATCATCAAGGTGATTGGTGTGGGTGGTGGCGGATGCAATGCCGTTAAGAATATGTATGCAGAGGGTATAGTAAACGTGAGTTTCGCCGTCTGCAATACGGATAGTCAATCACTATCCAAGTCGCCTGTGCCGGTAAAGATCATGCTCGGAAAGAGTGGTTTGGGTGCAGGGGCAAATCCCGAAGTGGGAAGAAGTGAGGCTCAGAATACCCAGGAAGACATCAAGAAACTGCTGGACGACGGAACCAAGATGGTTTTTGTTACTGCCGGAATGGGTGGTGGAACGGGTACGGGTGCCGCACCTGTCATTGCCGGTATTGCAAAAGGGATGGGCATCCTTACCGTTGGCATCATCACCATACCTTTCTACTTCGAGAAGAGAAAGAAAATTGTCAAGGCTCTGCAGGGTGTAGAAGAAATGCGCAAGAACGTGGATGCCTTGCTTATCGTCAACAACGAGCGTCTCTGCGATGTTTATGCCGACTCCGAGATTACCGTAAAGGATGCCTTCAAACTGGCAGACAAGGTACTGAGTGATGCCACCAAAAGTATCTCGGAACTCATCACTGTGGAGGGAACCATCAATCTTGACTTCCGAGACATCGAGACTACCATCAAGAGCGGTGGCGGTGCTATCATGGCCATGGGTAGAGCCAGTGGTGAGGGAAGGGTTCAAAGTGCCATAAAGAATGCGTTAGACTCTCCTCTGCTCTATGGCAGCGATATCAGTAATGCCCAGCGCATCCTTTTCAATATCTACACTTCCAGCAAGCACCCTATCTTTGTGAGGGAGATGAGAGAAATTGATGCCTTCTTTGATGAACTGAACCCTGACATCAAGGTGATTTGGGGTCTTTCTGATGATGACAGTCTGGATGAGGATGCCAAAGTCACCATTCTGGCAACTGGTCTGAACAATGAGTTGGCCGAGGATATTCCTGAAAGTTCTTCTGTATTGAAGGATGAGGAAGACTATCAGAGAATCATCGACAAGCTCTATCATCCTATCAGAGACAACTTCCAGACGCTAGCAAATAAAACCGAGCAAAAGCAAGAAGCAGAATCTATAGATAACATCAATCCAGATGCTACAGAGAAGGAAGCTACTATTGTCCATCAAGAAGAAATGCCAGGAAATGAGTCTGGAGAAGAGCCAGCTAAGGTTTTAGTGGAAGACAATCCTTCTACAACCGAAGATTCAAGAGAAGTTCCTGTTGAAACGCCTATCGCCAAGCCAAAGTCATGGACTTTAGGTGGAAGAATCAAAAATGGGCTGAAGAAAATAGCAGAAGATCTGGACATCATCACTTACAATGATGAAAACTACAAGTAGTTGATGATGATTAATACTAGGAAAGAGATTTTGGTTGGAAATAGAGGGTGCGTCATAAGACCATGACGCACCCTCATATAACAATCATTTAGTGCTCGGAATCGCTGCGATTTGCAGGAGGCAAGCCATCAAAGGTCTACGCCAGATTGTTGGATAGGACCACTAGGGGAAAGCTTACTGCATGACTATCACCTCGAAGATGGGGCTATTACTCATTAAATTCTTCTAAGAATTGTTTTCTTTTTCCTCTAATTCGTAAGTCTTCTAACTCATAAATTGACTGGGAAAATCATACATCGAAATAACAACACGATATTCGTCTGTCTTTTCAAACTTCAACTGAACAGAATAATAGCGAATCAGCTCTTCATAAGAAGTCAAATCGGCTGCAAATAAGAATACCTATTCACAACCTACAATTTTCAACAATTCCTGTATTTTTGGCACTTGCTTGTTGAACTCGCGATTGATTTAGCTCTCAAATAATGCCTAAAAGATATAAAAAAATACATGAGAAAATGCTTTTGATACGTCATCAGGTAAATTGCAAGTAACCATCTCTCTTGCAAGCAATAAAAAACCTCCAATCAAACCAAGCGATTGGAGGTTTCATTTCTATCATCTACAGCAACCAGGCAGTAAAAACACTACCGGCTGCACCATTTCATACATTATCGGCTCAGCCAAGCCTCCGGATTGAGCTTGGCAGTCTCCTTGCGAAGCTGGAACTGGAGGAGGTTGTCAGAACCCACGGCACCCAATGCCTGGCGGGTACTTACCTTCTGTCCCTTATGAACGCTGACCGATTTCAGGTTACAATATACCGAGATGTAGGCACCATGACGAACCAGTACATTCCACATGCCACCATAACCGAAGACGGCACTCACCTCACCATCGTAGATGCTACGAGCCACACAACCCGGTTTGCCCTGAATGTTGATACCCTTGTTGTCGAGGGTAACACCCTTCAAGCCCTGTACATTATACTGTCCGAAATGGCTGACGATGCGATAACCGCCGCTGATAGGCATTGGGAGACGACCACGGTTTGCCTCGAATCCGCCACTCAGCATACGGTCTACCGAACTCAAGGTAGCCTCCTCCTGCGCCTCCTTCTTGGCAGCAGCAATCTCACGAGCCTGGCGCTCCTCGTCCGCCTTAGCCTTCAACTCAGCAGCCCTTCGTTCAGCTTCAGCCTTTCTTGCCGCCTGTTCAGCAGCAGCCTGACGTGCAGCCTGTTCTGCTGCAGCACGCTGGGCAGCCTCGGCAGCAGCACGCGCCTTAGCCTGCGCCTTGGCCTTAGCCTTCGCTTCAGCCTGAGCAGCCGCTTCTTCCTGAGCCTTTCTTGCAGCCTCAGCAGCCAGCCTTGCCTCTTCGGCAGCCTTTCTTCTTGCCGCCTCGGCAGCAGCTTCACGAGCCTTCGCCTCAGCAATACGACGTGCATTCTCCCTGGCAGCAGCCTCGGCAGCAGCCTTCTTACGCGCCAATTCCTCAGCACGTTTCTTGGCGGCAGCAGCTGCAGCAGCCT
Source organism: Prevotella sp. SGI.167 (assembly GCF_050313615.1). Lineage (NCBI taxonomy): Bacteria > Pseudomonadati > Bacteroidota > Bacteroidia > Bacteroidales > Prevotellaceae > Prevotella > Prevotella sp. SGI.167. The sequence continues at coordinate 97,117 of NZ_JBNPLT010000002.1, forward strand.
TCTTCTTAGCCTCGGCAGCAGCACGGGCACGAGCCTTGGCTACTTCCTGGGCAATCAAACGGTCAATCTGGGCATTGATTGCCGCATCCTTCTGACGCTGGTCGGCAATCACAGCCTGAATGGTCTTCTGCTGCTTCTGCAGTCCGTGTACCATTTCCTGCTGTTGGATCTGCTTGCCTTCGAGTGCAGTCTTCTCCTGCTTGCCCTTATATAATAAGGTGTTCTTGTGTCCCTTTACGTTTTGCAGCTGCACATGCTTCTCGTTCACCTGCTTCTGCTTTGCCTTTACAGCCTCGCCCTGCACCTTCTGATAGGAAGAATACTGGCGGATGAAGGAAAGTCGGCGATACATCTGGGTAAGATTCTTGGCACTGAAGATGAACATCAGCTTGTCCTGTACAGTATGATGACGGCTCATATAGCGCATGGAACGGATATACTTGTTCTTTCTGTCCTGCAACTGCTGCTGAAGGGTTTTCAGCTGCGCCTGCAGGATACCGATATTTCCGTCGATATGATGAATATCCTTCTGGATGCCATCAATCTTCTTCTGACTCTGGTCTATCTCACCGTTCAATATCATCAGGTCTTCCAGTCGCTTCTTCACATCCGCCTGATTCCTGCGGAGCGCCTGTTCCTGCTCCTTGATTTTCTTCTGGATAGACGCACGCTGTCCCTGCAATCCTCGGATAGAAGCATTGCTGTAGGTAGCCACCTTGCGTTCTGCCCTGGTAGGGGCAGCCTGCCTTACCGGTCTTTTTTTTCTGTTCTGAGGCTTGGCAGCCACTGCGGTCTTTCTCACTGGTCGCTTCTTCTGCACCTGTTTCTGGGCATAGGGAGCCAGCGAGAATACCAGAGCCATCATTAATAATAGGATACGTTTCATCAGATACTCATAATTTTGCGAAGTGCTTCTTCAGGCGAAACCTGCTTGTATTTCTTTGAAATTTCGGTCTGAGTACTCCAGTTACTATCTGTCTTCACCTCGTTGAGATTGAGAATAAGTTTCATTTCCTGCTTCTTCTGGGTTGCAGTAGTCATAAACGACATCACCTGGGTTGCCGGAAACATCTTCACGCCCACACTCTTGAACTTGCTGTAGTCTACATGCAGACGGGATGTGCCATGCTGCGAGCTCTGATAGTTGACATCAGCCGATGTGATGCGCCCGTTCTCGCGGCTGGTATTCCAGGCATAGGTCATATAGCCATTCTTGACGGTTACCGGAACCTCGTTGCCGGCAGCATTCAGGTTGACGTCAAACTTCTTGAGGTTTGACTTGGTCACCTCCTTTTCGCCCGGCAGAATCAGCTGATTCCAGAACAACGCCTGCAAGGTATAGAACGAGATGCCCTGCTTCTTCAGGAAATCCACCTGCGTATAGTCTGCCTTGACATACTGCTTGTGATAACGGTCCAGAATCAACACATAATCAGGAGCAAACTCGAGACGCCCCAACTCACTACCCAGGAAAGGCATGAAGATCTGGATACGCACCAGCTGGTCCTTGCGCATGCTCAACTTGGCAGGAACGCTCACTTCCTTGTCTCCCATCAGGATGGTGAAATCCATCTTGCCCACAATATCCTTGGCGTAGACCTGATTGTCCGAAACCATCTGCAGGAAAGCACGCTGGCTGGAGCTTTCACCCTGCTCGTCTGCCTTGACAGATGTCTGCTGCTTGCCGGCATCAACCTTGCCGGTTCCCTGTACCTGTCTGCTGGTTCCGCAAGCAGCCATCAGCATCATGGCAGCTCCGGCACCCATCAACATCCATTTATTCTTTTTCATCTCTTTCTACCTTTCTTAATGATTTTCTTCGTTACCGATTCCTTCTTTGCCGGTCTGTTACGACGCAGCAGTTCATCCTCGGCAATATATTGTCTATTGTTTATTTTCCATTTCAGAACAGCATTCTGTCCATCGCCGTCCAGCGCCTGCTTCCAGTATTTCATGGCGTCATCTATCATTCCGTTCATGGCATAGATGTCGCCGGCATGTTCCAATATCGTACTGTTATTCTCGGTAGAATCGCTGTTCTTGAGAGCAGCATCGATATAAGTCTTGGCATCGGCATAACGCTCTTCCTTGAACAGGATCCATGCATAGGTATCCAGATAAGTGCCGTTGTTAGGTTCCGCCTTCACGGTCTTATAGCTCATTGATTCTGCCTTATGCAGGTCGATGCCTTCCTCACTCATGTAATAAGCATAGTTGTTCAGCGCCATCACATTGTCATCCTTCCATTGCAGACAGGAGTCGTAAGCCGCATAAGCCGCCTGCTTGTCCTTCTTCTTGTAAAGGATGTCGCCCATGACGGCATAGAGATCAGAAACCAGGTCAGGAGAAGCATCGGCTCTTACCTGTGCCACGCCCTGACGGAATTCATGGAGCGCCGCATCCTCATCATTTTTCTGATAATGCGCCATTCCACCGAAGTAATAGAACACCATTTCTTCCGGATTATACGCATGAGCCGCCTTGCTCTGGGCGATTACCGATGTATAATCTTTCTGATTCCAGAGCAGCTGCACCAGCTGCAGTCTGGCATTGACATTATCCGGTGCGATGGCAAGCACCTTCTCGTAAGCCTTGCCGATGATGCTGTCCGGCATCTTCTTCAGACTCATATAGGCAGCACGCATTTCTGCCACATCAGCCGATGGCTGCGGCACATCGAGCACCTTGTCGAAGAGCGCCACTACCTGGGTAGAATCGCCACCATGGGTCTCATTGTCCTGGATAAACGAACGGAACATCATCACCTTGGTTTCCAGATCCGTCTTCGGACTGAGCAGTATTTTATCCAGCATCTGATGAGCCTGGTCTTCCTGCTGGGTTGCCTTGTAATAGTCGTAGAGCGACATCTGGGCATAGGAATTCTCCGGCTCCTCCTTCAGCACATCCGTAAACATCTTGAAGGCTTCCTTCTGGCGGTGATGCTGCATGAGCCAGTTGCCCAGCATCGTCTTGTAAACCATGTCGAGCGGATGGGCATCTACCAGCGACTTCAATTCCTTATAGGCAGCCTTCTTGTCGTCCATCATTTCGTAGATGCGCATCTTGGAAAGCGTATACTGCTCGCTCTCACCCTCCTCGGTTTCCAGACGCGAAATGGTCTTCAGCATCATCGGGAAGTTCTTCTTCTGCTGATACAGCTGCACCAGGATATGCAGGGCATCTGTATTGCCATGATTGCGGGCATAGAGGTCTTCGTAGGCATCTATCGCCTTGTCATACTGCTGCTTGCCGATATAATGCTGGGCAAGATTCTCGGCATAGGTCTGGTTTTCCGGAGCCAGCTGTATTGCCTTCTCCATATAGTGAAGGGCGAGAGAATCTTGCTTCAGTTGAGAATGATACATCGAGAGATAGAAGTATGTCTCTGCGGCATTCGGATCTATCTGTCGGGCATGCTCAAAGAGGTCCATCGCAGCAGAATAGTTGTTGGCTGCATGTTGCCTTCCTGCCTCCAGGAAGAAGTATTCAAAACGCTTGCGGTCGTTAGGACTGAGCGAGTCCTTCACCGCTACCGCCTGCTGCGCCACGTGTTTCACTTTTACCTTACGGGCCATAGACGGCAAAGCCGCAGAGCCTATCAGCCCCACGACCATCCAGATAGCAGTATTTCTCAAACTGAATTTCACGATTCGATTCCTTTCTTTTTATTTTACTCCCGTATGACCATAGCCACCAGCGCCTCTCTCTGTCTCGTCGAGTTCTTCTACCTCGATGAAGTCGCATTGTTCATGCTTGGCAAGCACCATTTGTGCAATGCGCTCGCCGTCATTGATGACGAAGTCCTGCTGTGAGAAGTTGATGAGCAGCACCATGATTTCGCCTCTATAGTCGGCATCGATGGTACCCGGCGTATTGAGCACGGTAATGCCATGCTTCAGTGCCAGTCCGCTGCGAGGTCTTATCTGCGCTTCATAACCAGCCGGCAATGCCATGAAAAGCCCCGTAGGAACGAGTCTACGCTCCATAGGATGAAGCACGATAGCCTCATCGATATTAGCACGCAAATCCATGCCCGCACTCTGAGGTGTGGCAAACGCAGGGAGAGGCTGATGCCCCTTATTGATAATCTGTACTTTCAGCATATTTTTCTATTTTTCTGCAAAAATACTGCTTTTTAGGCGAATAATCGCATTTTATAAGTAAAAATGATATAATTTATCTATTTTTATTTTGAATTATGCGCAGATTCCTGTATTTTTGCGCTGCAGAACGATAAATGTGCAATATTTAAAATATAAGGATCAACGGATTATGGAATGGAAACAACTCATATCAAACAAGCGTTTCGGACAGGAACACAAGCATGCAGAGCGCCACGATGACCGCTCTGAATTCAAGCGCGATTACGACCGTCTCATCTTCTCTTCGGCATTCCGCCGGTTGCAGAACAAGACTCAGGTCTTCCCTCTTCCGGGCAGCATCTTCGTCCACAACCGTCTCACCCACAGTCTGGAGGTGGCAAGTGTGGGCATGTCGCTGGGCAACGATATCTCCCGTCACATCATCCAGAAGCGCCCGGAGCTGAAGGATACGCTCTTCGAGGAAATCGGAACCATCGTGAGTGCCGCCTGCCTGGCGCACGATCTGGGCAATCCTCCCTTCGGTCATTCTGGCGAGAAAGCCATCCAGACTTTCTTCAGCGAGGGTGCCGGACAGGGATTGAAAGATGAAGTTTCTGCCGAGTTCTGGGACGACATCACCCATTTCGAGGGTAATGCCAACGGCTTCAGAATCCTGACGCATCAGTTTAAAGGTCGCCGCCAAGGTGGTTTCGTGATGACCTATTCTATGCTTGCTGCCATCGTGAAATATCCGTTTGCCAGCAGTCTTGCCGGGAATCACGGAAAATTCGGCTTCTTTGCTTCCGAAGCGGAATCTTACAAGAAAATAGCCGATGAATTGGGCATTTCCTGCAAGTCGGCACCAGGTGAACCCCTCAAATACGCCCGACATCCACTTGTTTATATGGTAGAAGCTGCCGATGACATCTGCTACGAAATCATGGACATCGAAGACTCCCACAAGCTCAAGATTCTTTCCTATGCTGAGACGGAGCACCTGCTGCTGAGTTTCTTCGATGAAGATATCCAGCAGAAGATACGCCAGCGAATCATCGACGAAGAACTGACTGACGAAAACGAAAAAGTAGTTTACATGAGAGCCAGCGTTATCGGAAAACTGGAAAACGAATGTGTGGCAGCCTTCCTGGCTCACGAGGAGGAAATCTTAGCCGGAACATTCGAAGGTAGTCTCATCGACCACATTTCCGAGCGCCAGAAAATGGCATACCAGGAATGCGAGAAGATCTCCTACTCTAAGATTTACCAAAGCAAGCCGGTGCTCGACATCGAACTTTCGGGTTATCAAATCATGGCTACCCTGATGAAGGTTTTCATCGAAGCAGCCGTCAACCCGTCCCGTTTCTATTCCAAGCAGCTCCTGCGCCGGGTTAGCAGCCAATACGACATCGAGAACGAGAATCTGGAAGAGAGAATCATGGCTGTATTGGATTACATCAGCGGCATGACCGACATCTATGCGCTCGACATCTATCAGAAAATCAACGGCATCAGCCTGCCTATTGTATAAGGAGCTAGCACAGGTAGGCGTGCACAGAGAAAAGTTTATCTTACTATGGCAAATTATTGCCCCTTGGCGGGCAACTTTTTGCCGTAACCAGACACAAAAAGATATGTCGGGAGAAAGTTTTTGACAGGTCTGCCACAACCGTTTGCAGGCTGTATTCCTGCTGCTGTAAGAGTTGTTTCTGCTGGTATAAAACCTACTCTCGTTTTTACTCTTCACTCTTCACCAAATCGGCTGAAACCCCTATAAACACTGGGGGTGTGGGCGGTGAAGAGTGGTGGTTCACTCTTCACCACTCTTCACCACTCTTCACTTATCGCGAGATTCAGCTATCATTTATTCCAAGATCTGGTCTTCATTGATGACTGGGCCTGGTCTTCATTGATGACAAAGCCTGGTCTTCATTGATGACGGAACCATTGCCTCGCTGATATTCTTTCCTCTAAAATAATATGGGTGAAGAGTGGTGAAGAGTTGTGAAGAGTGAGTCTCCACTCTTCACCGCTATAACTATCTAGCTAATAGACCGTTAAACCACATCTGTGAAGAGTGAAGAGTAAAATACTATTCTTTTTCCTTGTAGAAAATCTTGTTGGCACCGCTTGTAATCTTCAGCGCCTCAGGATGTTCCTCAATAAAGCTGTTGATGTGGCGGATACGCTTCTCCTCCAGAATTTCATCCACGGCAATGAGAATGCCCGTCTCCTCTACATCGCCGAAGCCATAATTGATGGCTGTACCAAAGAGCTTCATGGTAGGACTGAGGTTCATGTAGGCATTTACCAGAGGAGGAATATTGAAACCGAGCTGGCGAATCTCATGATTCAGAATGCGATAGTCAGCACGGAAATCATCTTCCGTGAAGATAGCTGCCATCTCGCTCTCAGGAGTTTCCAACTTCAATGGCTTCATCGGAATCACCAGGTTCTCCTTGTCATCAAAATGCTTCTTGAGGAAGTAGAGAATCATATCGCGGCCACGACGGATGTAAGAAGGATACATCGTCATCTTGCCGAAGAAATACTTTACATCCGGATAGAGCACGGTGAGGGCACCCAATCCGTCCCAGAGATTGTCGAGAGCAAAGATACTCTTGGTATTCTTGCGCACATTCTGATACTCGAGAGAGACGAACGAACGGCCCAGCTCTACGGTATATGGCATGTATTCCTTCAGGAACTTGTCTGAAAAGTGGAACATGTGACTGGTTGCAAGCTTAGGCTGCCCCTTTTCATCAAGTTCCCAATCCTTGCCAAGGAGATAACGGTAACCACCGATAATCTCATCAGCCTCCGGATTCCAAACGATGAGCTGCTTGTAGCAGTTGTCACCAAAATCGAATTCATCAAGGTCCATCGACTTACCAGTACCACCTCCCGCTTCACGGAAAGCGATTTCACGCAAACGTCCAATCTCTTTCAAGACATTAGGCGAATCATTGGCTGTCACAATGTAAATCTCATTGTGGCTCTTGTTTGTCATTCGAAGTTGCTTTTCTGGAGTCAGTTCGCTCTTAAGCAGCTCCTTATCAATCGGTTGGATGATTTCTTCTTCCATACTACTCTTCTCTATATATTCTATATAATTACGATATGATTTCTACAATTTTCTACTTGATGCTACTAACTTTACAGTTTATAAACACTATCCTTCACATACTGCGCCCACTCGGTAGCCGACTTGCTGTGGTCGAAAGTCTGCCAGGGAATCGGCTTGCCAATCGCAATACGGAAATGCTTGCCCACGTTCTTATACATCTCGTCTACCAGAAAGAGCATGGCGAGATTGAACGGCAGATGCTTGTCGCTGAAACGGGCTATGCGATAGAACCGCTCAGAGTTGCGCCCGCCAAAGTGGATAGGCACAACATCACGATGATACTCCACACTCTTGGAGATGAACGTCTTTTTCCAAGGCAGGTCACGGATGGTTCCGTCTTCCTGCTTGCGGCTGTTCAAGCCGGCAGGGAACATCAGCATGTGGCAATCGCTCTGGAAACCAGCCTCTACCATGCGAGGGAAGTCGCGGCTCTGTCGGCCGGTCTTGTTGATTCCAATGCTGACAGGCTTCAAGCCAGGGAGATTGAGCAGGAGGTCGTTGACCAGATAACGGAATTTGCCGTCATAATGCTGTCCGATGATGGAACCGAGACACACTCCGTCCTGTCCTCCCAACGGATGATTGGAAACGAAGGTATAGAGCTTGCCGTCATTCTTGTCGGGCAAGTTTTCCAGTCCCACGATTTCCACATCCATTTTCAGATAACGTACGCATTCGGTGAGCCATTCCGTTCCCGAAAGGTTACGACTTTCCCACAAGAACTTGTTGACCTCGTCCTCGTGAACAATCTTCTTGAGCCAGGAAACGAGGAATCGCGGAACGTATTTTGCCTTGCTTCCCATCTTGCTCTTCAGTATCTTATCTATGTCTATCGTTTTCTCTATAGAAATGCTCATGTCAAGTAAACTTATATAAGTAGGTGCAAAAATAACTCAACTTTCTCAAATACGTGCCATTTTTTGCGAAAATTTATCAAAAACAAGCAAATTTGCTACTTTTTCGGTTCCTAAGGAGAGAAATTCGGGCATTTTCAGCCGTTTTCATGCATCCAACCAGGGTTCATCCCGAGAAGGCGAAATTTGACTAAAAGCAAGTTTTTTATCCCCTTTAATAAAATTTGTAGGTTAAAATAGAGTGAATGTGGGGAATTTTGTGTACCTTTGAACCCGATTTTACATTAAATATGTACATGTGCGTAATAAATAAGAAAATATGATAAAGACAGCAGAAACATACCACGTACCAGTGCTCCTCAAGGAGAGCGTTGACGGGTTGAATATTCAACCTGGCGGAATCTATGTAGACGTAACCTTCGGCGGAGGCGGACACTCCCGTGAAATCCTATCGCGACTCAGCGAGGGAGCCCATCTCTACAGCTTCGACCAAGATGCCGATGCGGAGCGCAACGTGGTAGCCAGCCCCAACTTCACCTTCGTATGTTCCAACTTCAGATATCTGAAGAACTGGATGCGCTATTATGGAGTAGACGGGCTGGACGGACTCCTGGCAGACCTCGGCGTGTCAAGCCACCACTTCGATGACGAGAGCCGTGGTTTCTCTTTCCGCTTCGATTCCCCTTTAGACATGCGCATGAACAAGCGTGCCGGCAAAACCGCTGCCGACATCGTCAACGAATATGACGAAGCAGCCCTTGCCGACCTCTTCTATCTCTACGGAGAGCTGAAGAATGCACGCCGCATCGCAGCTGTCCTGGTCAAGGCAAGAGCAGCACAGAAGATAGAAACCACGAAAGACTTCATGGCTGCCGTGGAACCGCTCTTCAAGAGAGAGCGTGAAAAGAAAGACATGGCTAAGCTCTTCCAGGCACTACGCATCGAGGTGAACCACGAGATGGACGCCCTGAAGGAAATGCTACGTTCTGCTACCGAACTGCTGAAACCAGGCGGAAGACTCTCTGTCATCACCTATCACTCGCTGGAAGACCGCATCGTGAAGAACATGATGAAGGCAGGAAACCCGGAGGGCAAGGTTGTACAGGACTTCTACGGAAAAATAGAAAGTCCTTTCAAGCTTATCAACAATAAGGTAATCATACCTGACGATGAAGAGCAGGAAAGAAACCCAAGAAGCAGAAGTGCCAAACTAAGAATTGCAGAAAAGAAATGAATAACGAAGTAAACAAGGATATAGAACAGAAAGCAGACAATGCCAAGGTAGAAGAACCGCAGGAGTCACTCAAGGAGGCGATAGCAAAGCAGGCCATCGAAGAGGAGGTTTCCGGCTCTTCCAACTTCACGCTGCGCAAGATTCTGGGTGGCGACATCCTGACCACTCAGATTATCCGCCGGCAGATTTGGCTCGTCATACTCGTCGTGTTCTTCATCATCATCTATATCTCTAACCGATATAGCATCCAGAATGATATCATCGAGTTAGACAAACTACAGACAGAGTTGCAGGAGACCAAGTATAAAGCCTTGTCGGCCAGCAGCCAGATAACAGAGAAAAGCCGCGAGAGCAACGTACTCGACATGTTGAAGACCAACAAGGACAGCACCTTGCACATTGCGACCCAACCTCCATACATTATTAACGTTCCAGAAGAATGAGTAAATTCGACCATAAGAAAGTAATGCCCCGCTTCAGCGCCATCGCCATCGTGATGTCACTCCTGGCGCTGGCTGTCATCGCCAAGTCATTCTACATCATGACTGCCAAGCGCGACTACTGGCTGAAGGTGGCTGAGCGACAGAAGAAAGACTCAGTGACCGTGAAGCCAAACCGAGGCAACATATTAAGCTGCACCGGGCAGCTGATGGCAAGTTCACTGCCTGAATTCAAGGTATTCATGGACTTCAAGGCCCTGAAGATTGCCAACAACGACTCTCTTTGGGATGCCAAGCAGGACTCCATCTGCCTCTGTCTCCACAAAATCTTTCCGGAGAGAAGCATCGAGGAGTTCAAGCGTAACCTCACGGAAGGACGTGCCAAGGAAAGCCGACACTGGGCGGTATACGACAAGCGTGTAGACTACAATACATTCACAGAGATTAAAGCCATTCCTGTTTTTCGCCTGAAATCCAACAAGGGAGGCTTCCACTGGGAAGAATTCAATGCCCGAACACGTACCTACGGCTCTTTAGCCGGACGTACCATCGGTGCCATGTTTGGCGCCAAGGATACGGCGAGATTCGGACTGGAGTTGTCGTATGACTCCATCCTCCGCGGAACCAACGGCATCGTACACCGCCGAAAGGTGCGCGACAAGTTCCTGAACATCACCGACACGCCTCCTATCGACGGAGCTGATATCGTAACAACCATCGACGTGAGCATGCAGGACCTGGCAGAACGCTCGCTGATAGAAGAATTGAAAGAAATCAATGCCAACGTGGGTGTAGCCATCGTGATGGATGTGCCTACGGGCGACATCAAGGCTATCGTAAACATGGAGAAATGTTTCGACGGCGAATATCGAGAGATACACAACCATGCCGTGAGCGACCTGCTGGAACCGGGTTCGGTGTTCAAGCCTGCCTCTATCCTCGTGGCACTTGACGACGGAGTGGTTGACACAACATACCGTGTAGAGACGGCAGGAGGTGTCTGGCCGATGTACGGCAGAGACATGAAGGACCACAACTGGCGCAAGGGCGGATATGGAATGCTGACCCTGGCACAGACCCTGTGGTACAGTTCCAACATCGGTGTGAGCCGCATCATAGACGATCATTACAGGAACAACCCGGAGAAATTCGTGAAGGGAATCTATCGCACGGGGCTGCATGACGACCTGAAGATACCACTGGTGGGAGCAACTTCGGCGAGAATCAGAATGCCGCACAAGAACAGTCACGGACAATACGACAACTGGGCGAAGACCTCTTTGCCTTGGATGAGTATCGGATATGAGACACAGGTGCCACCTATCTCTACCCTCACCTTCTACAACACCATCGCCAACAATGGTAAGATGATGCGTCCACGATTTGTGAGCAAGGTAGTAAAGAACGGAGAAACCATCATGGAATTTCCACCGGAGGTGATGCGCCCGCAGATAGCCAAGGAGAAAAGCATCAAGGAACTGCAGACTATCCTGGAGCAGGTAGTAAGCGTGGGTCTCGGAAGAAAGGCAGGATCGCCAAACTTCAAGGTAGCCGGCAAGACGGGTACGGCACAGGTTTCAAAGGGAGCCGGAGGTTACAAGGCTGGAGGAACCAACTATCTGGTAAGTTTCGCAGGCTATTTCCCTGCCGACAATCCTCGCTACAGCTGCATCGTCTGCATCCAGAAATCAGGTCTTCCAGCATCAGGAGGCAGCATGAGCGGTAAGGTGTTCCACGACATCGCTGAAGGTATCATGGCACAGAGCCTGAAACTCGACGTGAAAGATGCCAAAGACTCAGCATCCGTATTCGTACCAGACGTAAAGGACGGCAACATCCTGGCAGCCGACTATGTCCTGACCCATCTGGGCATCAAGACCAACGTAAACTGGTCGGGCAGTTATGCCAACGGCAATCCTATATGGGGAAGAACCGAACACGCAGGCAGCCGGAGCATACGAATGATCAAAGAAAAGCAATATAGCAAAAGAGCGGTACCAGACGTAAGCGACATGGGAGCCAGAGATGCCATCTTCATGATGGAAAGCCGAGGCATCAAAACCAAGATATATGGTAGAGGCAAGGTTGTCAAACAAACTCTTGCGCCAGGATTGCCAGTGAAGAAAGGCATGGTTTGCGCCATTTATCTGGAATAAAGAAACATGGGAACATGGCTGCACAATCAGGGTGCGGCTCTGCTCTATTATATATAAAAGGTGTAATAAAACAAAAAACATTATATGAAGTTACAAGAATTGCTCAAAAACATCCAACCGGTTCAGATTATCGGCGATGCAGAAGTAGAGGTGTCGGGCATTAACATCGACTCTCGAAAGATTAAGGAAGGTCACCTGTTTGTTGCCATGAAGGGTACACAGGTAGATGGACACAAGTTTATTCCTAAGGCGATAGAGCTCGGTGCCAAGTCGGTATTGTGCGAGGATATGCCTGAGGACAAGACAGAGGGCGTAACTTACATTCAGGTAGAATCTACCGAAGACGCTGTAGGAAAAGTAGCCACTCTCTTCTATGGCGACCCATCGAGAAAGCTGAAATTGGTTGGCGTTACTGGTACCAATGGAAAAACCACCATCGCCACCTTATTATATAATATGTTCCGCAAATTCGGTCATAAATGTGGCTTGCTCTCTACCGTATGCAACTACATCGAAGACGAAGCTATCCCTGCTGACCATACTACTCCAGACCCTATCGAACTGAACATGCTCCTGGGCAAGATGGTAGAGGCAGGCTGCGAATATGCGTTCATGGAATGCTCATCCCACGCCATCGCTCAGAAGCGTATCGGCGGTCTGCAGTTTGCCGGTGGTCTGTTCACCAACCTGACCCGTGACCATCTGGACTATCACAAGACATTCGAGAACTACCGCAATGCCAAGAAGGCATTCTTCGACGGTCTGCCTAAGACTGCCTTCGCCATCACCAATGCGGACGACAAGAACGGCATGATCATGGTGCAGAACACCAAGGCTACCGTGAAGACCTACTCTACCCGCTCCATGGCAGACTTCAAGGCAAGAATCCTGGAGTGCCACTTCGGCGGCATGTATCTGGAGATAGACGGCAGAGAAGTTGGCGTACAGTTTATCGGTAAGTTCAACGTGAGCAACCTGCTCGCCGTTTACGGTGCAGCCATCATGCTCGGCAAGAAGCCAGAGGATGTACTCGTAGTGATGAGCACCCTCCACAGCGTGAACGGACGTCTGGAGCCTATCCAGTCACCAGAAGGCTATACAGCCATCGTTGACTATGCCCATACACCAGATGCACTGGAGAACGTATTGAACGCCATCCACGAGGTACTCGACGGCAAGGGCGGCGAAGTAATCACCGTATGCGGTGCTGGCGGCAACCGTGACAAGGGCAAGCGCCCATTGATGGCACAGGAGGCTGTAAAGCAGAGCGATAAGGTAATCATCACCAGCGACAACCCACGTTTCGAAGAGCCACAGGACATCATCAACGACATGCTTGCCGGACTCAATGCCCAGCAGATGAAGAAGGTAATCAGCATCGTAGACCGCAAGGAAGCCATCCGCACAGCCTGCATGATGGCAAAGAAGGGCGACGTAATCCTCGTTGCCGGCAAGGGACATGAAGACTATCAGGAGATTAAGGGCGTGAAGCACCACTTTGATGACAAGGAAGTGATTCGCGAAATCTTCGGTATCAACAAGTAGTAACATCATCAATTAGAAAAAAAGAAAAGAACAATGTTATACTATCTTTTTAGATTTCTGGAACAGTGGGGCATCTCAGGTTCTCACATGTGGGGTTACATCTCGTTCCGTGCCCTGCTCGCACTGATATTGTCACTGGTTATTTCTGCCTGGTTCGGAGAGAAATTCATCAAGTATCTCAAAAGCAAGCAAATCACAGAGACTCAACGCGACGCCAGCATCGACCCGTTCGGCGTAAAGAAAATCGGCGTACCTTCCATGGGTGGTGTCATCATCATCCTGGCCATTCTCGTACCGGTATTGCTGCTCGGAAGATTACGCAACATCTATCTTATCCTGATGATTATCACCACCGTATGGCTCGGTTTCCTAGGTGGTATGGACGACTTCATCAAGATTTTCAAACGCGACAAGGAGGGCTTGAAGGGCAAATATAAGATTATAGGACAGATTAGCATCGGCCTGATTGTGGGACTGGTAATCTGGTCTTCACCTGATATAAAGATGAACGAGAACCTCGCCATCGAACGACAGGGACAGGAGACGGTGGTGAAGCATCGTACGGAAGCAAGAAAATCGCTGAAGACCACCATCCCATTCGTCAAGGGACACAACCTCGACTATTCCAGCATCACCAGTTTCTGCGGTAAGTACAAGGTAGCAGCAGGCTGGATTCTCTTCGTCATCATGACCATCTTCGTAGTGACCGCAGTTTCAAACGGTGCCAACCTCAACGATGGTATGGACGGAATGTGTGCCGGAAACTCCGCCATCATAGGTGTGGCACTAGGCATACTTGCGTATGTGTCTTCGCACATCGAGTTTGCCGCCTACCTCAATATCATGTATATTCCTGGTTCTGAGGAACTGGTAGTATTCTTCTGTGCCTTCATCGGAGCCCTCATCGGTTTCCTCTGGTACAACGCCTACCCTGCCCAGGTATTCATGGGCGATACGGGTTCGCTGACCATCGGCGGTATCATCGCAGTAGGTGCCATCATCATCCACAAGGAGCTGATGCTGCCTATCCTCTGCGGTATTTTCTTCGTAGAAAGCCTCAGCGTGATGATGCAGGTTTACTATTACAAGATAGGAAAGCGGAGAGGTGTGAAGCAGCGTATCTTCAAGCGCACACCTATCCACGACAACTTCCGAACACAGGACAATCAGCTGGATCCTGACTGCAAGTATCTGTGGAAGAAGCCTCGCAACTGCTACCACGAGTCGAAAATTACCATCCGTTTCTGGATTGTAACCATCATCCTGGCGGCATTGACCATCATCACATTGAAGATTAGATAATACACGGGCTCTTATCAGCCTGAACAGATAAAAACAAAAACAATGAGTAAAATTGTAATTTTAGGAGCTGGCGAGAGCGGAGCAGGTGCTGCCGTGCTGGCCAAGAAAGAGGGATTTGAAGTCTTTGTATCTGATATGTCGAAGATCAAGGACAACTACAAGAAGTTGATGGACGACCACAATATCGAGTGGGAAGAGGGTCATCACACTGAAGAGAAAATCTTAGATGCCGATGAGGTCATCAAGAGTCCGGGTATTCCTAAGGAAGCACCTATGATTCAGAAACTGATGGCAAAGGGCACTCCTATCATCAGCGAAATAGAGTTTGCCGGTCGTTATACCGACGCCAAGATGATCTGCATCACTGGCAGCAACGGTAAGACTACCACGACTTCTCTGATATATCACATCATCAAGTCGGCTGGCTATGATGTAGGCTTGGCTGGCAACATCGGAAAGAGTCTGGCACTTCAGGTGGCAGAGACTCCTCACAAGTATTATGTCATCGAGCTGAGCAGTTTCCAGCTCGACAACATGTATGAGTTCCGTGCCAACGTGGCTATCCTGCTCAACATCACTCCAGACCATCTGGACCGCTATGAGTTCAAGATGCAGAACTATACCGATGCCAAGATGCGCATCACACAGAACCAGACAGAGGAAGACAGCTTCATCTTCTGGAACGACGACCCTATCGTTACTAAGGAGTTGGCTAAGTACAACCTCAAGTCACACCTCTGCCCATTCTCAGAGTTCAAGGAGGAGGGTTGCGTGGGCTACATCGAAGACGGCAAGTACAAGCTCAACTTCCCATCAACCTTCGAAATGCCACAGGCTGACATGAGCCTCCGCGGCAAGCACAACATCTACAACAGTCTGGCTGCTGGTCTGGCTTGCAACATCGTAGGCATCGACCATGAAACCCTGCACAAGGGGCTCAGTGACTTCCCTGGCGTAGAGCATCGTCTGGAGAAGGTGGGCAAGTTCCAGGGCGTCTACTATGTGAACGACTCAAAGGCAACCAACGTGGATGCCTGCTGGTATGCGCTGGAGAGCATGACCACCCCTACCATCCTCATCATCGGTGGTAAGGACAAGGGAAATGATTACAACCAGATCAAGGACCTGGTGAAGGAGAAATGCACAGGTATCGTATACCTGGGAGCTGACAACCAGAAGTTGCACGACAACTTCGACGCACTCGGCATCCCAGTCCGCGACACCCACAGCATGAAAGACTGCGTGGCAGCCTGCCAGGAACTGGCAAAGCCAGGCGATACCGTATTGCTCAGCCCATGCTGCGCCAGCTTCGACCTGTTCAAGAACATGGAAGACCGTGGCGAGCAGTTCAAGGCATTGGCAAGAGCCATCGGAGAATAACTTTTTATTTTGCAGGAATTTAGAGATAGGACAATTAGGAAATGAACAATAAAACCATAGGCAACATATTCAAGGGAGACAAAGTTATCTGGATGATATTCTTCTTCCTTTGCATGATAAGTATCATAGAGGTATATTCTGCCTCCAGCTCTTTGACATATAAGACCGGCAACTATATGGCACCTGTCATCAGACATATAGGTCTGCTGGGACTCGGCTTGCTTACCATGATATGTATGCTCAAGGTGAAGTGTAAGTTCTTCAAGATTGTGACGCCGTTCATGCTAGGCCTATCCTTCATCTTACTCCTCTGGGTGCTCGTGGCAGGTCAGTCTACCAACGGTGCTTCCAGATGGATAAGCCTGGCAGGTATCAATTTCCAGCCATCAGAGATAGCCAAAGGAGCCGTCGTCCTAGCCGTAGCACAGATTCTGAGTGCAATGCAGACAGAACATGGAGCCGAAAAAAGAGCGTTCAAATACATTCTGATTGTCTCCAGTATTTTCGTCGCTCTCATCGGATTGGAAAACCTTTCTACCGCCATGCTGCTATGTTTCACCATCTTATGTATGATGATCATAGGCAGAGTACCAATGCGGCAGATAGGCAAGCTGGTGGGAACTGCACTTATAGCCATCTGTATTATCTTTGCCAGCATCATGATAGTAGGTAAAGACAAGGGCGATACGGCTAAGCCGGAAAACTCTCTGACAGAGAAGGTTGCGCAAGACGAAAAGGAAGAAACGGGCGTAGTAGACAAGCTGTTCCATAGAGCCGACACCTGGAAGGCGCGCATCGATAAATGGACAAGTTCCAAAGCGATTGCACCGGAGGATGTAGACCTGGACAAGGATGCTCAGGTGGCACATGCCAACATCGCCATCGCCTCTTCCAACATCGCAGGAAACGGACCGGGCAACTCTGTAGAACGAGATTTTCTATCGCAAGCCTACTCTGACTTCATCTATGCCATCATCATCGAAGAAATGGGTATAGAAGGAGCCATCTTCGTGGCTCTGCTCTATATCTTCCTACTGTTCAGAGCAGGAAGAATTGCAAACAGATGCGAGAATAATTTCCCGGCATTCCTATGCATGGGACTGGCGATATTGCTGGTAATACAGGCTTTGTTCAACATGCTTGTAGCAGTGGGGCTTGCACCGGTAACCGGACAGCCTCTGCCACTTATCAGCCGAGGTGGAACATCCACCGTTATCAACTGTCTATATCTTGGCATCATTCTGAGCATCAGCCGCACTGCTAAAAAGAAAGAAGGGGCTCAAAACATGCCAAATTCTGACAAAATAGCTGTTGCATAAAAAAAAGTATAATTAATTAAGCAAAAAATGCCATTAAATGGATTTTTTTGCTTACCTTTGCGTTGGATTTATGACCTTCGGGTCAGCAAACTAGAATGGATATGAATAATGAACTAAGAATTATCATAAGCGGAGGCGGTACAGGTGGTCATATATTCCCTGCTGTATCCATCGCAAATGCCATCAAGGCGAAACGCCCTGATGCTAAAATTTTGTTCGTAGGAGCACTCGGCAGAATGGAAATGCAGCGTGTTCCTGCTGCAGGTTATGAAATCAAAGGATTGCCAATCTGCGGCTTCGACAGAAAACATCTGCTCAAAAATGTCGCTGTACTCTTCAAGATATGGAAAAGTCAGCACATGGCTAAGAACATCATCAAGAACTTCAAGCCAATGGCGGCTGTAGGAGTGGGCGGCTACGCCAGTGGACCAACTCTCAATGTTTGCGCCAGCAAAGGTATTCCTTGTCTCATTCAGGAACAGAACTCATACGCAGGTGTCACCAATAAGCTCTTGGCTAAGAAGGCTGAAAAGATATGCGTGGCTTACGAAGGAATGGAGCGTTTCTTCCCTGCCGACAAGATTATCATGACGGGTAACCCAGTCCGACAGAATGTACTTGATTCTACTATCAGCAAGGAAGAGGCTAGAAAGCAATTCGGACTCGATCCGGAAAAGAAGACCATCCTGCTCGTAGGTGGTAGCCTCGGAGCCAGAACCATTAACGAGAGCATACTTCAGCACCTCGACCTGGTGAAGGAAAGCGGTGTACAGTTCATCTGGCAGACTGGTAAATACTACAATGCTGCTATCATGGAGCAACTTAAAGGTAAGGATTTGCCTATGCTCAAGGTAACAGACTTCATCAGCGACATGGGCGCAGCTTACAAGGCAGCCGACCTGGTTATCAGCCGTGCCGGTGCCAGCAGCATCAGCGAGTTCTGCCTCATCGGCAAAGCCGTCATCCTGGTTCCAAGCCCTAACGTGGCAGAAGATCACCAGACCAAGAATGCCATGGCATTGGTCAACAAGGATGCTGCCATCTACGTCAAGGACGCAGACGCACCTGAGGTATTGCTGAAGAAAGCCGTTGAAACAGTGAAGGACGAAGCCAAGCTCGCTTCACTCTGTGAGAACATTAAGAAATTAGGATTAAAGAACTCAGCCGACGTCATCGCCGACGAAGTCATCAAATTAGCAACAAAGTAATGGAAATCAAAGATATTAAAGCAGTTTATTTTGTAGGAGCAGGTGGCATAGGTATGAGTGCCATTGCAAGATACTTCCTCAACAAGAAGTTGGTAGTAGCAGGATATGACAAGACTCCATCCAATCTGACTCATGAGTTGGAGAAAGAGGGAATGCTCATCCACTATGAGGAAAACGTAGACCTGATTCCTGAAGCTTGCAAGGATGCCAAGACTACATTGGTCGTCTATACACCAGCTATTCCAGCAGAACACAAGGAACTGGTTTTCTTCCATGAGAACAACTTCACCATCGAGAAGCGTGCACAGGTTTTAGGAACATTGACACGTACTCACAAAGGATTGTGCGTAGCAGGTACTCACGGCAAGACATCAACTTCTACCATGTGTGCCCATATCATGCACCAGAGTCACGTTGACTGCAATGCCTTTCTGGGAGGTATCTCAAAGAACTACGGCACCAACTACATCCTCTCCGACAAGAGCGACTACGTAGTAATCGAGGCAGATGAATTCGACCGCAGCTTCCATTGGTTACGTCCATGGATGAGCGTCATCACATCTACAGACCCTGACCACCTGGATATTTATGGCACCAAGGAGGCTTATCTTGAAAGTTTCCGCCACTATACAGAATTGATTCAGCCTGGCGGTGCGCTTATCATCCACAAGAATCTGGAAATGAAGCAGCACGTACAGAACGGCGTCAAGATATATGAATACAGTCTGGACGAAGGCGACTTCCACGCAGAAAACATCAAGATAGAGAATGGCGGAATCACATTCGATTTCATCTCTCCTATCGAGAACGTAACAGGCGTAGAACTTGGTCAGCCTGTGCCAATCAACATCACAAACGGTGTGGCTGCCATGGCTATGGCGCAGTTGAACGGCTGCACGGCTGATGAGCTTCGTTACGGCATGAAGACCTACGGTGGAGTGGATCGCCGCTTCGACTTCAAGATCAAGAACGACAAGCTTGTATTCCTCTCAGACTACGCTCATCACCCAAAGGAGATTTACCAGAGCGCCAAGAGTATTCGTGAGCTTTACAAAGATCGCAAGATTACGGCTATCTTCCAGCCACACCTCTATACCCGCACCCGTGACTTCTACAAGGACTTTGCCAATAGTTTGAGTCTTCTTGACGAAGTGATACTCTGCGATATCTATCCTGCTCGCGAACAGCCAATTCCAGGAGTAACTTCCAAGTTGATTTACGACAACTTGAAGCCTGGTGTTGAAAAGAGCATGATTCACAAGGAAGATGTACTTGACTTGGTAAAGAACAGGGATTTCGATGTACTTGTTGTATTAGGAGCTGGCGACTTAGACAACTACGTACCACAAATTACAGAGATTCTAGAAAAGAAATAAATGCATATCCATAACATAAGAAAATAAATGCATATCAATTGGAAGAAAATCACAATCATCACACTAGACCTTATCATAGGTACATATCTAGTGTTTGCCTTCACCAAGTTTAACAAACCTGATGAAGCAAACCTGGTATGCACTAAGGTGAACATCAACATACAAGACGAGATGACCAATGGTTTTCTGAATGCGAAGGAAATCAAGAAACGACTGGAGATAAACAAGCTCTATCCGCTGGCAAAACCACTGAACGACGTGAATGCCAGAAAGATAGAAGAATCGTTGAAGACCAGTCCTTTCGTAAAGACGGCAGAATGCTATAAGACCCAAGAAGGTCTGGTAGATATCTACCTCACCCAACGCATGCCAATCGTAAGAATCAAGAGCATCAACAATGAAGATTATTACATAGATGATCACTATCAGATTATGCCCAACACCAACTATACCAGCGATATCATCATCGCTACCGGGTATATCAACAAGTGGTTTGCCAAGAAATACATCTCATTACTAAGCAAGGCTCTGATGACTAGTGAATTGTGGAGAAACCAGATAGAACAGATAAATGTGCTGCCCGACAGAGGCATTGAGCTAGTGCCACGAGTGGGCAACCACATTGTATATCTAGGCTGCTTGCCGGAGACCAATCACATTGACAAGAGAGAAAAAAACATCAATGAATTCGTCAAGAAAAAGATGGATAGGTTGGAGAAATTCTACAAGTATGGCCTCTCACAAGCAGGTTGGAACAAGTACTCATATATAAACATCGAGTTCGACAACCAGATTATTTGCACAAAGCATCACAATAGCTAATTTAAAATTGAAACAGAAAAGATAATATAAGAACTATGCCAAAGGAATTTATTGTAGCTATCGAACTTGGTTCATCCAAGATGACAGGTATAGCAGGTCAGAAGAATTTAGATGGTAGCATCACCGTACTTGCTATCGTCGAGGAGAACTCATCTTCTTGCATCAGAAAGGGAGTCATCTACAACATCGACAAGACCTGCCAGTGCCTAACAAGCATCATCAAGAAATTGAAGAATATCTTGAAGCAAGATATTGCTCAAGTTTATGTGGGCGTAGGAGGACGATCAATACGAAGCATCAAGAATGTGATCGTAAAAGACTTGCCAGGCAACTCCATCATATCTCAGGAAATGATCAACGAAATCATGGACGTAAACCGCAACATGACATACCCTGATCAGGAGATTTTAGATGCAGCAACACAAGAATATAAAATAGATAACCAATTCCAGACTGACCCAGTCGGCATACAGTGCAACCATCTGGAAGGTATCTTCCTGAACATTCTTTGGCGCAAGAATTTCTACAATAACATCAATACATGCTTCGAAAATGCCAACATCCCTATCGCTGAGATGTATCTCGCACCTTTGGCTATGGCTGACAGCGTTCTCAACGACTCGGAAAAACGCGCTGGATGTATGTTGGTAGATTTAGGTGCTGACACAACAACGGTCTCTGTATATTATAAAGGTATCCTCCGTCACTTGTCTGTCATCCCATTGGGTAGCAGCAACATTACAAAGGACCTTACATGCCTGCAGGTAGAAGAGACTGATGCTGAAAACATGAAATTGAAATACGCCAAAGCATATACAGACATCAGTAATATTGACCCAACCCTCAACTATCAGATAGATCGAGACCGATACGTAGAAAGCAAGAAGTTTATCGAAATCGTAGAGGCTCGTGTTGAGGAAATTGTAGAGAACGCCTGGTTCCAGGTTCCTGTAGAGTACTCTGACAAGCTGATGGGCGGTATTATTCTGACTGGCGGCGGCAGCAACATGCCTGAAATCGATAAGGTATTCAAGACACATACCCATATCGAAAAGATTCGCATTGCTAAATTTGTCAGCCAGACCGTGAATTCAAAAGACCCAAAGATTACCAATCACAACGGTATGATGAATACTGTATTGGGATTGTTGGCTAAGGGTAACATGAATTGTGCAGGCAACGAAATTGGTACAGATCTCTTCACCTTTGCAGAGACGACACCTGTCAATGACTTGCATAAGACACCAAGAAATCCAAACGAAACTGTAGGTACGGGCGTTGTTCTAACCGCTGCAGAAAAACAGAAGGCAGAGGAAGAAGCCAAGCGCAAGAAAGAGTTGGAAGAGGAAGAAGCAAGAAAGGCTGCAGAAGAAGAAGCTGCTAAACAGGCAAAAGAAAGAAAAGAAAACAGCCTCCTCCACAAGATGATGAGAGGCATCAAGAGCTTCGTTAAGGACACCATCTCTGAGGAAGAATAAAAAAAGTGACTATTACAATAAATATTAAGATTATACAACTATGCTAGATAATAACAATTCACCACATATTCTCGACTTTGGTGAGCCAGAGAAAGAAAACAGCATCATCAAGGTGATTGGTGTTGGTGGTGGCGGCGGTAACGCTGTAAACCATATGTATCGAGAAGGCATTCACGATGTTAGTTTTGTGCTCTGTAATACAGACAATCAAGCACTCAACGATTCCCCTGTACCTGTACACCTGCAGTTAGGAAAAGAAGGACTTGGAGCCGGCAACAAGCCTGCAAAAGCCCGCCAAGCAGCAGAAGAGACATTGGAAGACATCAAGAATATGCTCAACGATGGTACTAAAATGGCATTTATCACTGCCGGAATGGGTGGTGGTACCGGTACCGGTGCTGCTCCAGTCATCGCTAGAGTAAGTAAGGAACTGGGCATTCTTACTGTAGGTATCGTTACCATTCCTTTCCGATTTGAGGGTCCTAAGAAAATCGACCAGGCTCTCGATGGCGTTGAGGAAATGTCTAAACATGTAGATGCATTGCTGGTTATCAACAACGAGCGTCTCCGCCAGATTTATCCAGACCTCGCTGTACTCGATGCATTCGGTAAAGCCGATGATACATTGAGTGTTGCTGCCAAGAGTATCGCTGAAATCATTACCGTTCACGGACTTATCAACCTTGACTTCAACGATGTGAAGACTGTATTGAAAGATGGTGGCGTTGCTATTATGAGTACAGGTTATGGTGAGGGAGAAGGTCGTGTCAAGAAGGCCATCGAAGATGCATTGAATTCACCATTGCTCAATGATAATGATGTATTCAACTCTAAGAAAATCCTTTTGAGCATAGCTTTTGCAAGCGAAAAGAAGGACAATCCTGGCTTGACAATGGACGAGATGAACGACGTCAACGATTTCATGGAGAAGTTTGGAGACGACTTCGAATTGAAATGGGGATTGGCCATCGACCCAGAATTGGGTAGCAGGGTTAAGGTTACCGTTTTGGCAACAGGATTCGGTCTCGAGGATGTAGAAGGCATGAACCGCCATCTCAAGAAACATACAGAAGAAGAATCACGTCGACTTGCTGAGGAAGAAGAAAAGAGAGCTGAAAGAGAAGACAGACGTAAGCGCTATTACGGTACTGACGGTAATACAACACAGTACAAACGCCATCCTCACATCTTCCTGTTCCGCCAGGAGGATCTTGACAACGAAGACGTTATCCTGCAGGTAGAAAATACACCTACCTATAAGCGTACACGCCAGACCCTCGAAGAAATCCGAAACATCGCTTCAGGCAATGCAGAACCTAAAGACGATAACAACGGAGATGCAGCAGCTGTACAGGGAGTCATCAGTTTTGCTTAAGCAATAACCGTTGACAACTAAGCGAACAGCTCTTTGAGAACAGAAAAACTCCTCATTTCCGGGAAACCAGGAACATGAAGTTTAAAATATTCCAGAATCACCTCTACACATCTGTTTCTTTCCATACGAGACATTGTGTAGAGGTGCATTGTTTTATACTCCAAACGAAGCAGGGCAACCAACCGCAAAGAATCCTCCCTATTTAAATAATGTACGTGCGTAGGAACATAGGGTACAAAACATCCATCAACCAAATCAAAATAATCACCGCTCATTCCACTTTCAATATTAGGCGAAAAACCTAAAAAGAAAGTCAGGCGAATCATAAAGACAATATGAAAGTTGGAAAAACTCCCCTCCACTCTATCCAGCCATTCAATACTATCCTGCATAAAGAGATATAGCGAGGCATTGGCTTGCTCATTTTTCGTGGTATAAGACAACAACTCAGCCAAGAACATGGAAATAGCCAATTTGTAAGGAGAGAAAGGAATATCAATAAAAGCATAACCGATGGAAGCCTCCCGGATACGTTGAAGATTAGACTTGGGACGATAATCAAATTCCAATTGCAATAACATCAAGGGCTGAAACAACTGACGCTTCAACCTTCCCTTAGAAGACTTGGGTATACGGACCATAAAAGACAGTCTACCCAACTTTTCTGTGAAAAAATCCACGATAAGTTGAGCATCCCCATACTTGATAGTTTGCAACACGATTGCCCGGGTTTTAACTTCCATTTTGTCAAATATACTAAAAAACAGGGCAAAATTACAAAAAAAAACGCATTTAGAGAAAATTTTCAGTAAAAAATTTGCAGGAATCAAATAAAAGTAGTAACTTTGCACCCGCAAAACAGCGATGGTCCCTTCGTCTATCGGTTAGGACGAGAGATTTTCATTCTCTAAAGAGCAGTTCGACTCTGCTAGGGACTACAAATAACAAGAATATAAAAAAATAACATAAAAAAGAAGATGGCAAATCATAAATCATCAATCAAGAGAATCCGTCAGGACAAGAAGAAGGCTTTGCACAATAAGTATTATGCAAAGACTATGCGCAATGCTGTCCGCAAGTTGCGCAACATGTCTGACAAGGAAGAGGCTGTAAAGCTCTATCCTACAGTTCAGAAGCTTTTAGACAAGTTGGCTAAGATCAACGTTATCCACGAGAACAAGGCTGCAAACTTGAAGTCTGGTCTTACACAGCACATCGCTAAGTTGGCCTAACTTATAAGTCGAAGCAAAAAATAAATAAGGCTGCAATCCTTCAAGAAGGGTGGCAGCCTTATTCTTTTTATCACCACCTTAACATTTTCACGATTCCCCATCTATTTCACCGCTCTATCTACCTATCATTTTGCTATCGTAAGCACAACGTTTTTCGCACTTTTTCCAGCTATTTCTTACACTTCTCAAAAAACTTCTGTTTTTATCTCTTTTTTCGCTATTTTTCACAAAGAAAACCTTCTGTATCTCAGCTTTTTTTAGTATCTTTGCACAGAAATAAGACAATACTAAAATGGCAGATAATCAAAACAACGCAAATAATTACTCAGCGAGTAACATTCAGGTCCTTGAAGGCTTGGAAGCTGTTCGCAAGCGCCCAGCGATGTACATTGGTGACATCTCTGAAAAAGGTCTTCACCACTTGGTCAACGAAACTGTTGACAACTCTATTGATGAAGCAATGGCTGGCTACTGTACAGACATTGAAGTTACCATCAACGAAGACAACTCTATCACTGTAGAAGATAATGGACGTGGTATCCCTGTGGATATGCACGCGAAGCTACATAAATCAGCCCTTGAAGTCGTAATGACCGTGCTCCATGCCGGTGGTAAGTTCGACAAGGGTTCATACAAAGTTTCCGGTGGTTTGCATGGTGTGGGTGTAAGTTGTGTAAACGCACTCTCTTCCCACATGCTGTCACAGGTCTTCCGTGGCGGCAAAATCTACCAGCAGGAATACGAAAAGGGTAAACCTCTTTATCCCGTCAAGGTAGTAGGTGAAACCGATAAGCGCGGTACACGCCAGCAATTCTGGCCGGATCCAACCATCTTTACCCACACAGTCTATAGATGGGACATCATTGCTAACCGTATGCGCGAGTTGGCATTCCTCAACGCAGGCATCAAGATAACCTTGAAAGATTTGCGCCCTGACGAAGAAGGCAAGACCAAGGAGGAGGTATTCCATGCCAAGGATGGTTTGAAGGAATTCGTCCGTTACGTAGACCGTCACCGCACTCACCTCTTCGATGATGTTATCTATCTGAAGACCGAGAAGCAGGGTATTCCTATCGAGATTGCTGTGATGTACAACACAGACTATTCAGAGAATATCCACTCATACGTCAATAACATCAACACCATTGAGGGTGGTACCCATCTGACTGGTTTCCGCATGGCGTTGACTCGTACTCTGAAGGCTTACGCAGAAGCCGACCCGACCATCTCTAAGCAAATAGAGAAGGCAAAGGTAGAGATTGCACCAGAGGACTTCCGCGAGGGTCTTACTGCCGTCATCTCTATCAAGGTGGCAGAACCTCAGTTTGAGGGACAGACCAAGACCAAGCTCGGTAACAGCGAGGTTCAGGGAGCCGTCCAACAGGCAGTAAATGAAGCTTTGGCTGATTACCTGGAGGAGCATCCAGACGAAGCTAAGCGCATCTGCGAGAAGGTGGTATTGGCTGCTACTGCACGTATTGCAGCCCGCAAGGCACGTGAAAGCGTACAGCGCAAGAACTTCATGACAGGTGGTGGTCTGCCTGGTAAGCTTGCAGACTGTTCCATGAAGGATCCTAAGGAATGCGAGATTTTCCTTGTCGAGGGTGATTCCGCTGGTGGTTCAGCCAAGCAGGGTCGCGACCGTTTCCGCCAGGCTATTCTCCCATTGCGTGGTAAGATTCTGAACGTAGAAAAGGTTCAGTGGCATAAAGTATTCGAAGCTGAGTCTGTCATGAACATTATCCAGAGTATCGGAGTTCGCTTCGGTGTAGACGGTGAAGACAGCAAGGAGGCAAACACAGACAAGCTGCGTTACGACAAGATTATTATCATGACCGATGCCGACGTCGATGGTTCACACATCGACACATTGATTATGACTTTGTTCTATCGCTTCATGCCAAAGGTTATCGAGGAAGGTCACTTGTACATCGCTACTCCACCTCTCTACAAGTGTACTTACCGTAACAAGGTGAGCGAGTATTGCTATACAGAGCAGCAGCGCCAGGCATTCATCGACAAGTATGGCGAGGGGTTGGAAGACAAGAATATTCACACTCAGCGATACAAAGGTTTGGGTGAGATGAACCCAGAGCAGCTTTGGGAAACCACTATGGACCCATCTACCCGCTTGCTCAAGCAGGTAACCATCGATAATGCAGCTCAGGCTGACGAGATTTTCTCTATGCTGATGGGCGATGATGTGGAGCCACGCCGCGAGTTCATTGAGCAGAACGCTACTTATGCCAATATCGACGCTTAAAGTTAACACGAACATATTGGGGGCAGACTAGGCAAGAGTCTACCCCCTTTTTTAGATAAGCTCATCCTATGGGCATCACTTCCAAGCATCATATTTTAACAACTAACAAAACAGAATTTATGAAGCATCTGCTTTTTACGCTTGCACTAACAGCCTCAGGTCTTTTGAACTGCCAGGCGGCAACTGTTAGCAAAATACCGCAACCCAACAAGTTGTGGTACAACAAACCTGCATACGCCTTCGAAGAGTCACTGCCGATAGGCAATGGCAAACTGGGTGCGCTAATTTATGGTGGAGCCAATAATGACTCTATCCAGCTCAATGACATCACCCTTTGGACGGGTGTTCCTGTAAATCCCAACGAAGGTGGCGATGCCTTCAAGTGGATTCCAAAAATCAGAGAGGCGTTGTTTAAAGAGGATTACAAGACTGCCGATTCCCTGCAGCACTATGTACAAGGTCACAACTCGGAGTTCTATCAGCCGCTGGGCATGATCAACATCAAAGACTGCAACCAGGGCGAGTTTACGGATTATTACCGCGAACTGAGCCTCGACAACTCCCTGGCTACTGTTCATTACAGGCGCAACGGCATTCAATATACCAAAGAGTATTTTGCTTCTCATCCCGACAAGATGATTGCCATCAAGCTGAGTGCCTCCCAAAAGAGAGCCATCAACAGCGACATCTCCCTCACCTCCCTCATTCCCCATCAGGTGAAAGCATCTAGAGGACAGCTCACCATGACGGGACATGTGCTCGGTGACGAAGCCAACAGCACGCATTACTGTGCCATGCTTCAGGTGAAGAACACCGACGGAAAAGTGTGGGCAAGCGATTCAGTTCTCCATCTGAAGGATGTGAGCGAGGCTATCATCTATCTCATCAACGAAACGAGTTACAATGGCTTCGACAAGCATCCCGTGAAGGAAGGTGCTCCATACATAGAGAACGTAGCCGATGATGCCTGGCATCTTGCCAACTTTACATACGATGAATTCAAGCAGCGCCACATCGCCGACTACAAGAAGCTCTTTGACAGAGTAAGCCTGAACCTGAAAGGAGCCAAATATGATGCCACCCGCCCTACCGACAGGCAGTTGCTCGCCTACAGCGACAACCACGAGAACAATCCTTATCTGGAACAGCTCTACTTCCAATATGGCAGATACCTACTCATCAGCAGCAGTAGAACCAAGGGCGTGCCAGCCAACCTGCAGGGACTCTGGGCACCAGCCCTCCGTTCGCCATGGCGTGGCAACTATACCATCAACATCAACCTGGAAGAAAATTACTGGCCGGCAGAAGTTACTAACCTACCAGAACTGGTTGCCCCGGTAAACGGATTGGTTGAAGGCATGTCGGTGACAGGCCGACACAATGCCCAGCATTTCTACGGCATCGATAAGGGATGGTGCGCTGGACACAACACAGATGCCTGGGCGATGAGCAATCCTGTGGGAACCGGAAACGAGAGTCCACAGTGGAGCAACTGGGCGATGGGTGGAGCCTGGCTCGTAGAAACCCTTTGGGATCACTACGACTATACGCGAGATACCGAATATCTTCGCAATACAGCCTATCCTTTGATGAAGGGCGCTGCCGACTTCCTGCTGGAGTGGCTTATCCCGAATCCACACAATCCAAACGAACTGATTACAGCCCCTTGCACATCGCCAGAGGCAGATTACATCACCGATAAGGGCTACCGCGGCAGCAGTTTCTATGGCGGAACCGCCGATCTCGCCATCATCCGCGAGCTCTTCAAGAACACCATCAAGGGAGCAAAAGCCCTGGGTATCGACAACGATTACCAGCAGCAGTTGCAATCGGCCCTCAATCGCCTGCGCCCTTACCACATCGGGAAGCGAGGCAATCTGATGGAGTGGTATCACGATTGGGAAGACCAGGATTGGCATCATCGCCACCAGTCACACCTGCTGGGACTCTATCCGTTCCATCAGATTTCGGTAGATAAGACTCCGGAGCTTGCTGCTGCCGCAACCAAGACTCTTGAAATCAAGGGCGATAATTCCACCGGCTGGAGTACTGGCTGGAGAATCAACCTCTGGGCGCGCCTGCATCGTGCCGACAAGGCCTACCAGATATACCGCAAGCTGCTCACCTACGTAAGCCCTGAAGTTTACAAGGATAGCAAGCACCATAGCGGTGGCACCTACCCTAACCTCTTTGATGCCCATCCACCATTCCAGATTGATGGCAACTTCGGTGGCACAGCAGGTGTATGCGAGATGCTGATGCAATGTGATGGCGAGACGATGGATTTACTCCCTGCCCTTCCTAAAGAATGGTCTGCAGGAGAGATAAAGGGTATCAAGGCTCGCGGCAATTACGAGGTTGCACTATCATGGAATAAAGGACAAGTTAAGAAAGCTATTATTACCAGCAAGAACGAAGGAAGCCTGACCGTCAACTACAACGGAAAGCAGAAAGTCCTCAACTTCAAGGCTGGAGAAACAAAATTGATCAAATAAATGAGATATATAACTTCTCTCATATTTTCATTACTATGGGTACTGAGCTCCAATGCACAAGAGTTCGGTACCCATTGGATTTCATATCCACTCCCCGATGAATCAGCAGAAGTATGGTTTAGAAAAAACTATGTCATGCCACATCGCCCACTACAGGCATTCGCAAATGTTGCCAGTACAGGCGACTACAAGATATATATAAATGAAAGAAACGTAACGGGAAGCTTAAAATTCGAAGGCATCAAGAATGATGTACTCCAATCACGCACTTTTGATATCACCCGATATCTGAAAGCCGGTGACAACGTCATTGCTGTATGGTATGCACCTCAGGGCAAGCCTAGCCATGGCAAACAGCTTTCACTGGAGATATACGGTTGGGATCAGGACAGCGTTCCTTTCCACCACCAAACTGATGGCTCCTGGCTCTGTCGACAACCCAAGGATTGCTATTCTGGAGAAAGTGAGCGTTTTGATGCCCGTACCAACATCATTGATTGGAAAACTGAAGAGTATCAACCGTATGGTTGGCATCGTCCTACAGGAAGCATGGACATTGACAGAAGTCTTCCTACAGAAGAATTCAAGGTGTGTCAATCTGAGAATAAATTAGGAAAAGTCCTCAAACCCATTCGTACCTATAACGACTCTTTAGGCTACAATATTGACTTTGGTCGTCCCTTCTATGGCACCATCCGTATTACCATCAGAGAGGCCCACAGAGGAGAAAAACTGAACATCAATGGGTTTCAATACGTTTGCAACGGAGAATTGGATGAACAGGCTTTCTTCCGCTTCAGATTTCAAAATCAAAGAATCTATACCCTCACATGGAATGGCAGATTCAAAAAAAGCAATATCGTAAATATTGAAGGATTAGAGATTTCGGAATAAGCTAGCAAGCTTTTCGAAATCTCTTTTTTATTATGCTAAAAAGACTTTGTTGCACCAAATAAAAAAGACTTTGGAAATCATATCTTCCAAAGTCTCAAACTAAACTGAATTTAATCTTCCAAATCGGCAAGCAACTGCTCTGCCACTTCGCAAAGCTCACCATACCATTCCTTACCGAACTTCTCAATCAGCGGACCTTCCAGGAACTTATAAACCGGAAGGTTCAACTCCTCTCCCTTCTTGATGGCATCCTTGCAGATGCGCCACTTGTTATAGTTGATGCCATACACCTCGTTGCCGAAATCCTTGGCACGGATTGGATACAAAGCACAGGAGATAGGCTTCTTGAACTTCGACTTTCCTTCGCGATAAGCACGCTCCAAGGCACAGAGACAACAGTTAGGAATCGTATGTCCATCGCCCAGGTCTTTCAAATCCTGATAGCAGGTAAACACACAATCCTTACCATTCACGATGCTCGTCACCAAATCGCCTTCAATATCGGTATAAGCCACGCCCTGCTTATCTATGATAGCCTGGGCAGAAGCCGAGAGATCATCCCAAACCACATCCAGCGCATCCTCAATCTCCATAATCTCCTCCAGGGTAACAGGAGCTCCCGCATCGCCTTCAATGCAGCATTCGCCCTTGCAGGCATCAAGGTCGCAACAGAATTTTTCGGTGATAATATCAGGTGAAACCAACACGTTGCCCACCTGCAGAATACGCAGTTCGTCTTTCTTCATAATGTTTTTTGAGATGAATAAATTTCTTTGAGTGTATAATAAAAATAATGATAGCTACCCATGAGTGGATAGCTATAAATTGATAGGTGTACCTACCATTGGATAGGCGCAATTCCGTTCTGCTGCAGATACGCATTGCAGCGGGAGAAATGATGATTGCCAAACCATCCGCCTCTGTTGGCTGATAATGGCGAAGGATGAACGCTTTCCAATATCAGATGCTTGCTTGTATCGATGAGCTTCGCCTTGCTCCGGGCATAACCGCCCCAAAGGATAAACACCAGGTGCTCCTTATCCTTGCTGAGCGCCTTGATGGCAGCATCGGTAAACTCCTCCCAGCCTTTGCGCTGATGACTCGCAGCCTGATGGGCACGAACGGTCAACGTGGCGTTGAGCAACAGGACTCCCTGCTTTGCCCAGCGGGTTAAATCGCCCGTGGCTGGCATCGGAGTACCGAGATCCATCTGAATCTCCTTGAATATATTAATCAATGATGGTGGAAAAGTGATTCCGTCCGGCACAGAGAAACTCAGTCCCATCGCCTGACCCGGCTCATGGTATGGATCCTGTCCGATAATCACTACCTTCACATCATCAAAAGGACAGAGATTGAAGGCATTGAAAATCAAGCGGCCAGGAGGATAACAGGGCGTACGCAGGTATTCCTCTTTCACGAAGTTGGTGAGGTCAACAAAATACTGCTTGTCGAACTCTTCTCCTATATGCTGTTTCCAACTTTCTTCTATCTTTACGTTCATGCTTAATATAAATTCAAAAGTATCTTAAGATACTTACGCAAGTATCCTAAGATACTTGGCCAAGTATCTTAGGATACTTTTTTGAGGTATATAAAATCGTTTTTACTTGTTGTCAGAAATCAAGTTCTCACCAGTCATATCAGCTGGCTGCTCCAAACCCATGATGTGGAGGATAGAAGGAGCAACGTCTGCCAAACGGCCATCCTTAACGGTAGCTGAGTTGTTGTCAGTTACGTAGATGAATGGAACTGGGTTCAAAGAGTGAGCAGTGTTTGGAGTACCGTCCTCGTTGATAGCGTGGTCTGCATTACCGTGGTCAGCGATGATGATAGCCTCATAATCGTTAGCCTTGGCAGCCTCGATAACGTCCTTTACACAGTTGTCAACAGCGTGAACAGCCTTAGCGATAGCGTTGTAGATACCTGTGTGACCTACCATATCACCATTAGCGAAGTTTACAACGATGAAGTCGTACTCCTGAGTGTTGATAGCACCAACCAACTTATCCTTTACCTCGTAAGCGCTCATCTCTGGCTTCAGGTCGTATGTAGCTACCTTTGGAGAAGGAACCAGGATACGGTCCTCGCCCTCGTATGGAGTCTCACGACCACCATTGAAGAAGAATGTTACGTGAGCATACTTCTCTGTCTCTGCAGTGTGGAGCTGCTTCTTGCCCTGTGCGCTCAAGTACTCGCCGAGAGTATTCATTACGTTCTCCTTAGGGAAGAGGATGTGAACGCCCTGGAAGCTTGCATCGTATGGAGTCATGCAGTAGTACTGCAAGTCCTTGATGGTGTGCATGCCTTCCTCTGGCATATCCTGCTGAGTCAATACCTGTGTCAACTCCTTGGCACGGTCGTTACGGTAGTTGATGAAGATAACAACATCACCCTCCTGAATAGTACCGTCAACCTTAGAGTTATTGATTGGCTTGATAAACTCGTCTGTTACGTCCTCATCATAGCTTTCCTGCATTGCCTTCACCATATCGTCAGCCTGCTTACCCTTACCCTCAACGAGCAAGTCATATGCTTCCTTCACACGGTTCCAGCGCTTGTCACGGTCCATAGCATAGAAACGACCTACGATGCTTGCGATGTGTGCACCGTTCTTGTCGCAGCAAGCCTGCACCTCCTCGATGAAGCCCTTACCGCTCTTAGGGTCTGTATCACGGCCATCCATGAAGCAGTGAACGTATGTCTCCTTCAAACCATATTCCTTACCGATCTCTATCAACTTGAAGAGGTGATCCAAAGAAGAGTGAACACCACCGGTAGAAGTCAAGCCCATCAAGTGGAGTTTCTTACCAGTCTTCTGAGCATAGCTGTAAGCGTTGATGATCTCCTGATTCTTCAAGATGTCACCGCTCTCGCAAGCCTTGTTGATCTTAACGAGGTCCTGATATACCACACGACCAGCACCGATGTTGAGGTGACCTACCTCAGAGTTACCCATCTGACCGTTAGGAAGACCTACGTCCTCGCCACAAGTCTGGAGAGTAGAATGTGCAGAAACTGCTGTCAAATAATCGAGATAAGGAGTTGGAGTCTTGTAGATAACATCACCCTTATCATGCTTACCGATTCCCCATCCGTCGAGAATCATTAAAAGAGCTTTTTTTGCCATAATTACATAAAATAATTTAAATTCGAATTTCAGTGTGCAAAGTTACAACAAAATAGGTGAAGGACAAAATAAATTAAGATAAAAAAACTTCCTTCTTTCAACAAAAAAATATATGGAGACAAGGTTATAAGGGATTTTGACTTTTTAATTGATTTTTATTTGGAACATAACATTATTTTTTGTATCTTTGCAACTGATAATATCTTATTATTATCCCAATGATTATGCAAGAAACGAACAATATATTAGCAATATTAGATAACTACCTCCACGACAATCCTGATGAGATTGCAAAGGAGATGGCAAACGACTTCAGAAAACGAAGAATAGAGAAGAATCTGACACGTGAGCAAGTGGCAGACAAGTCAGGCGTTGCAGTCAGCAACATCACCAGATTCGAACAAAAGGGTCTCATCTCCCTCAAAAATCTGATAGGTATCGCCATAGCTTTGGAATACACATCAGAAATCAAGAACGTCTTCTCGCAACCCAAGTACTCCACCATGGAGGAGTTGCAACAGATAAAAAGAAACGCTAATAAGAAAAAGGCTTACAGACAATGAAACGTATAGAAACTTTAGCCGTAAAATATCATCAGGAGAAAGTCGGCACACTGTCATTGAGTGCCGATGGAAAGGTATGCACCTTCGAGTATGCCAATCAGTGGTTAGCATCAGGCTTTAGTATATCTCCGTTGGAATTGCCACTGAAGCCTGGTCTTTTCATTGCCAAAGCCACCCCTTTCAACGGGAACTTTGGCATCTTCGAAGACAGCCTTCCCGATGGATATGGTAGATACCTATTGCATAAAACCTTGCTAAAAGAGGGAATCAACGACTTTGAGCTATCTGCTCTCGACCGACTGAGCATCGTGGGCAATGGAGGTATGGGCGCATTGACCTACGAACCTATAACTTCTGTCCAGACAGGACACGAGATAGAGGACTTTGACCTTTTACAAGCCAAAGCCTTGGAAGTATTGAAGGAGCAACAGGATAATGACGCAGGATTGCTATTATATAATAGTGGTAATAGTGGCGGTTGTCGCCCGAAAGCCATTTTCACGAATGAGGATGGTCATTGGTTGGTCAAGTTTCGCCATACCTATGACCCACAAGATATGGGAAAGCAAGAGTATCATTATAATGAGATAGCCAAGCAATGTGGCATCCAAGTACCCGAGTTCAAACTGGTAAACAACAAGTATTTTGCCTGCCGTCGCTTCGACATTTCTCCAACAGGCGAACGCATTCACGTAGCCACAGCTGGAGCCTTGCTCAACGTTTCCCTTTCCAACCCTATTCTCGATTATCTCAACCTTTTGGCGCTTACAGGTTATCTTACCCAAAGCCAAGAGGATGTGGAAGAGATGTTCCGCCGCATGGTTTTTAATTACATAATGGACAACAAGGACGACCACTGCAAGAACTTCTCTTTCTTGGTTCAGAAAGAGAGCGATGGCAAATGGCACTGGCATTTAGCTCCTGCCTACGACCTCACCCATTGCACCGAGGGATATAATGGAGAACACGCAACATCTGTAAATGGAACTGGGCATCCGACCGTAGAGGATATGATTGCCGTTGGCGTAAAGAATAAAATGAAGGAAAAGAGATGCCGCGAAATCTACGAAGAGATATCTTTACAGGTTAAGTCTGGTGAGAATATCTCTTAAGGGAAGATTTTCAATCTCTTCTTTCCCCATTTTTCGGGTGTTTCTTCTAGATTGCCTCGTTCTAGAGTATTATTCACATAGACTACTTCTGCTTCAGATAATCCAACTGACCGTCATTATTCTGTTTACCTTTTTCCTATCTCTGCGTCTTACTCGTAAATAAGCATCAAAAAATAAATAGAGAACATGAAGAAACTTACATTGATTTTCGCAGCCATCCTCGCCTTAGGCAGCCTGACCGCAAAAGCACAGATGAGATCGGGCGTGGACACACTCACCCTCGACCAAGTGAAGTATCGCATCACCTACGATACAAAACAGGTAAACGACACCACAGAAATGCCGTATATCTATCGCAAGGCACAGATGCGACTCGACATCGGTAGCAACATCACTCACTTCTATAACCAGTCCAAGGAGCAATGGAAAAAGCAAGTCTTACAAATGATGTTTTCAGGCTGTGTCATTGACCTAAGAAAAGCCGAACCGGTAAAATGCATGGACTTTGAATTCCTCAAGAACTACCCAAAGAACGGTCAGACCCTATTTCAGGAATCGTGGGCTTTGAGAACCTATCACTGCATCGAAAAGACCGAGACTCCTGATTGGCAACTCATCCCAGACAGCACTACAACCATCATCGGCTATCATTGCCAACTCGCCAAGACCAACTTCAAGGGAAGAACTTGGTTAGCTTGGTATGCTGAGGATATCCCTGTGTCAGAAGGTCCTTGGAAGCTCTGCGGTCTGCCTGGTCTCATACTCCGTGCCTACGATGCACAGCAACAATTCTATCTCAACGCCATCGGACTGGAAGACCTGAAAGGCAAGGAGACTCTCAAATACGCCAAGCCCGAAGAGGCAGAGAAAGTTTCCCAGTCTGACCTCACCAAAATCAAGCTGAGAGACGATGGAAGCGAGATGCTAAGAGATGAAAAGTGGACAGATGAGAATGGAAAACCTATCAAACCAAAAGCAAGGAAACGTGTCTTCAATCCAATCGAGCGATAGGGACATCTCAAAGGCTTTCCATTTCAGATTTTTGCGAGTTTCTACAAAAATCTGAAATAGAAAGCTTATTATCTTGTTCTTATCGACAATTTATTGTACTTTTGCAAAAAGATTTCTGAAACAACAAATGTAAAGTTGAT
Organism: Prevotella sp. SGI.167; assembly: GCF_050313615.1. NCBI lineage: Bacteria > Pseudomonadati > Bacteroidota > Bacteroidia > Bacteroidales > Prevotellaceae > Prevotella > Prevotella sp. SGI.167. The sequence goes on from NZ_JBNPLT010000002.1 coordinate 133,652, forward strand.
AATTTGACGATAACAATATGATTTATACAAGCAAGAAAATCATCATATTTCTGTTCACTATCATGCAGCTAGCCATACTCGCCAATTGCATGGACTCAGGATATCGCCTATCCTTCCCTGAGATAGACGACCTTGCCGACGAATACCCTGCACAAGCCAAGGTATTCCTCTCTCGTGCTGACAGCAACGACAACAAAGGCTACTATAAGCTCTTAACAGCCAAGATAGAATATCAACTCAAGGGTTACATCTATAAAGAAAACGACATAGACGATGCCATCAACATCTTCGTGAACGAAAAGGATGAGCCCCTTCTTGCACGTTCCTTATATTATAAGGGAGCCTCGATACTCAACAACTATCGAGATACCGCAAAAGCCATCAATTGGTTCTCACAGGCCATCGCCTACGATAGCAACATGAGAGAAAAGGAGAAGCTGGATATGTACGACATATTGTGTCGCATTACCCACCAAAACATTTACACCGTAGAGTTAGAAGACGAGGCTCGCCAAACCAACAATATCCGCTACCGTGCCTGGGCACTACTCTATCGTAGCATCAACAACCAAGATCAGGAACTTGCCAACCAAGCTTTCGAAGTTGCTAATCAAATAAAAGAGAACAAGGACAGCACCTTGGGACCCATGTACTATCATTACTTCCAAGCCTTGATGGACAGGGACGATGTGCCTGATTCCATCTTGATAAGCTATACAAAGAAAGCGCAAGACAATCACGGGGTAAAATATGACAACAACATCGATTTCTATCGCTTGCTCACAAGAAACAGCAAGGAAACCCATGCCTTCGCCATGCAGCATATCAAAGAAAACTATAGCATGAATCAAGAATACATACAGCCATGGGGATCCTATTCCTTTGCTTTAGGATATAAGTATTATCTCCCCTTATATTTTCTCTCCCTACAAAAAGGAGATACGCTCATGGCAAAGCGTGTTGCCCACGAACTACGACAAGAAGCTCCCTTGCTTGCCAAAGGCGAAAACTCAGGAAAGGAAAAGCAAGTAAAACTGATGTACGAGGGTGGTAACACCCGTTATCGCTATGAAAAGGTTAAGACCTATATATTTGTAGGAATCATCATCGTGCTCATCATTCTCCTGACGATGACTTACCTCTCTATTTCCAGAATCCGAAAGGCTCACCAAACTATAAAAAACTTGCATGAGTCACTGCACCAGTTAAAAGATGTGGAGAACTCTTCGTTATCGGAACAATGCGAACGATTAAACCACGAAATAACCACCCAGCTTCGCAAACTGAAACGTCGTGACAAGGACATCGAAGAATACAAGGCTCAAATTACCGAGCTCACAGACATCAGCCAAGGCTTGGTGTATTATTCGATGACGATACAAAATCAAAACATCAGCCAGATCGGTAAGCAAGGCATCCGACAACTTCTCGCCAGCTTCAAGGTGATAGACGAGAAGTATAGCGAACGATTGGAGAACTACGACTTGAATCCATCACAAAGCCTCTTCTGCATCCTCTACCATATCGGCAAGAGCGATGAGGAAGTGATGCAAATCCTGCAATACTCTCTCTCGAATATCAGGGTAAGAAAGTCGAGAATCAAGAGTGACACTGGAGCAGAGTCATTTGACGACATCATCAGATAAGCACTCCCATAAGTTTTTCGCTTTACTTCATTAACTTATCGAAGCATTACAAAAAGCTTGTATTTTAAGTTTTTCCTAATCGTAACTCTCTCGTTATCAACATATCTGTACTCACTTGCATGTAATTCCGATTTGGCTATATCTATCATTTGTGTTACCTTTGCATCCGAAATTCTAAACATCAAACGACTATGAGAAGAATAACATTATTATTAGCAGCCATACTCACAGTATGCAGCTTGAATGCTCAGAAAGGCAACCAAAATGAGAAAGTGGTCAATATTGACAAGGTAAACTATCGCATCACCTACAATGGGAAAATGGTACCAGATACCACAACAGTTCCCTACAACTATTGGGAGAGCGAAATGCGACTGGACATCGGTAGCAAGACAACTCATTTCTATGATAGAACCAAGCAAATATCCGATTCTATCATGGATGAACAAGCTAAGACGGGGCAACATGACATGAGTAAAATACCTAGCGGTGGCAGAATCCGTTGGGAATTCTACAAGAACTATCCATCAAAGGGGCAAACAACTTTACTGGATAAAGTCCTTGGTAACTATTACCAATGTACAGAACAATTAGAGGTGCCAAACTGGCAGCTTATCCCAGATAGCACAACTACCATCATTGGCTATAGATGCCTGTTGGCAAAAGCACTCTTCAAAGGCAGGACCTGGTATGCCTGGTACTCAGAAGACATACCTATAAGCGAAGGACCTTGGAAAATTTCCGGACTGCCTGGTCTTGTTCTACTTGCTTACGACCAGAACAAACAATACATATTCAATGCTATCGGTATGAGCACATTGAATGGGACCGAAAGCATAACTTTCACGGAAAAGGCAAGAGAGAAAGTAACACAGAAAGAGTTAAGAGAGGCTAAGCATAAATTTGATGGCGCAGAAGCTCTCAAAGCAACAGCGAGAAAAACTGGAGTTACGTTTAAGAAATTACCCGAAGGTGCCATCAAGGCTCTAAACCGAAGCAACAAGGGCAACCCTATCGAGCTGGAGTAACTCCAGCTCGATTAACAGATCGTATCTACATCATAACAACAAACGGACAACATAAGAATGAAAAGATTTATATTCATCACTTGTTTGGTATTCATTGGAATCATCGGAATATCAGCCAAGAAAGAACAAACTCCCATCCATCGCTTGATACTGCAGGGCGACAGTTGCATGAACGAGCATGACTCGTTCCATGCCATCACCTATTACCAGCAATATATCAATGAGCATCCACACGATTTGAATGTTCTCAGAAAGCTCGCTTCTTGCTATCGTCTTCGTGGCGACAACAAAAACTGCATCGCCTGCATGGATAGCATTCCTAACGACAGTCTCAACCATGAAGACTTGCGCATGATGTTCTATTCCTATCTTAATCTTGGCGATAAAAAAAAGGTAGAATCATATGGCATGACTATCTATCGCAAATACCCATACGACGGGGAGGTATTTGCCACCCTACTTCAGCAATGGAACAACCATGGGAAGCCTGAAATGGTTTCAGCTTTCGCCTTGTCGTATGTAGAAAAACGTGACTCCACGAATATTCTCATCAACAAGGAGCTTGCCTATTCTCTCTATTTACAGCTTAGATACGAGCAAGCCATCCCTAGATACAAGAAGCTTATAGCCGATGGATTCGACAATTTTGAGTCTAACCTCGTCATAGGATTGTGCTATTATAACTTGGAAAAGTACCGAGAAGCCTATACCTATCTGAACAAGGCGGCAGAGATGAAGAAAGACAACCCAAATATGAACTGTCTCTTCTACTTGGGCATGACTTGCAAGAAGATTTCCGAACAGACTAAGAACGTCGTGGAAAAGGAAACCATGGCAAGACACGCCATCATCAACCTGGAACGGTCTATAACCGTGGCTTACCCTCGCAGCCGTGGACTATATGTAAACCAGCAACTTGCTGAGCTTTATTACTATAAATTGGAATACGAGAATGCAGGTCATGCCTTCGCCCAGTGCATCGAATATGATGACGAGGACGATCCTCACAACTATTATAATGCTGCGCAAATGTATATCGGAGCCAAGATGAAGCCACAGGCAAAACTCTATCTCCAGATGTTCTTGGCAAAAGCTGATAAGTTGAAGGATGAAAAGGAAAAAGCTAAACTTACAGCGAAAGTAAAGGAGCAACTAAAAGGAATGTAAAATAAAACAGATAACTTTTTAGTTTACTCTTCTCTAGTTTTATCGTCTATTAAAAAGCTATAAATAGCTACATTTTTTTTGCAGAGTGCCACAAAAAGTGTAACTTTGCAAGCAGATTAACAGATAAAGGCAGAATTATGAAGAAAATCATCTTAGCTTTAGCAACCTTGCTCTTTATGGGAAGTGTTGCAACAAAAGCACAAGTCACAAAAGTCACTGTGCGCTCTATCTCGGGAAACAGTAAGGAGGAAGTCGAGAACATCGACAACGCCAAGTATCGCATTACCTATGAGGGGAAATGGGTGAACAATCCTTCCATCAAACCCTTCATCTACACGGATAGCGAGATGCGCCTCGACATTGGTGAAAAGGCGACCAGCTTCTATGACAGAACGAAACAGGTAAAGGATTCACTCATGAACGAAAAAGCCAAGACTGGCAATTTCGACTTCTCAGATTTACCTAAAGGTGGAAGATTCCCGTTCTCCTACTACAAGAACTATCCATCTACTGGCAAATCCATCCAATTGGAATCTGTCGGCACTACAGATTACAAATGCACAGAGAACGTGGAGACACCCGACTGGCAACTCATCCCCGACAGCGCAACAACCATCATCGGCTATCATTGCCAACTAGCCAAGACCAACTTCAAGGGAAGGACTTGGTATGCATGGTACGCCGAAGACATTCCTTTTCCAGAAGGTCCTTGGAAGCTGATTGGACTGCCGGGCTTGACACTGAAAGCATACGATGAAAACAAAGAATATTCATTCACAGCCATCGGCATGAGTACGTTGACAGCACCAACACCTATCACGTTCCCCAAGGCTAAGAGAGAAGAGATCAGCCAAAAAGACCTCAGAGAATTCAAAAAGAAGTTTACGCCAGGAATGGTATTGGAAACATTAAACATCAAGAACATAAAAATACAGGACGAAAAGGGCAACCCAATTGACATGAAGAAATTCATGAATAAGAAGAATGTCTTCAATCCGATTGAACTTCAATAATAAATGAAGAGAATAATTATCAGTTTTATCGCTTTCTTTCTCTTGTTCTGCATCCCAATGGCGATGCAGAGCAAGAGAAACACTCCTATCTTACTCGATGACGACAACACTGCTACCGGGATTCATGGTTATGTAGAAGATTCATTGACCCATAACCGTCTAGCCAACGTCTCCATCACGCTGCTCCGCAATGGAAAGCCCTTGAAGTTTACACGCAGCAAGGAAGACGGAACCTTCGTGCTCCCTATCACCGAAAAGCAAGCCAACGACAAACTGCAGGCCACGTTTATGGGGTATAAAAAGACAAAAACATCGATTTCATCGGGAAAAGAAACCATTATCAGTATGGCTTCAACAGCTTTTGTCCTGAAGGAAGTACAGGTAAAAGGCTCTCGCATCACAGGGCGGGATACCATATCTTTCGACCTCACCCGCTTTGCCAACGAACGGGACAACAGTCTGAAGGATGTATTGAAAAAGCTGCCGGGCGTGGATATAGAGAAGAATGGTCGTATCAACTACAATGGTAAACCTATCAATAGATTCACCGTGGAAGGACTCGACCTGACCGGTGGCAAATATAACCAGCTGGAGGAAAACATCAAGGCGAAAGATGTGAAAAAGGCCGAAGTCATCGAGCATGACCAACCTATCAAGGCACTTCAGAACAAGACCTTTACGGATAATATCGCAATGAATATCGCTCTGAAGGATAGTGCCAGAGACAAACTGTTGCCTACCATCAAGCCCTATCTGCTGGTTGGGAGTCCTACCCACGTAGGCGGAAGCATCAATATCATGCAAATTGGCAAGAAGAAACAGATGATGTATGATGCAGAATACGACAGAACAGGCAAGAATCTCGGCTATGCACTTAACCAACTCGCATCTTACAGCAATCGTCTGGCTCCTGCCTCCCTTCCATCATGGCTATCAGTACCATCGCTTGACGCTCCTATCGACGAAGAACGCCTGCGCTTCAACACCTCGCAAAAATACTCCATCAACCATATCAAGAAGAACAAGGCCGATGCTGAGACTCGCATAGAAGCCAACTATCTTCGTACGGTAACCAGACAAGAACGAGAGAACATGAGTATCTATGACCTCGGCGGCGAAGCTCCCACAGTTACCACGGAGCACAACCACAAGACGATAATCAGCGATGCCTTCAATCTGCAATGGGAGAACAAGGTAAACAAGACTGAGCATTATGGCAACGAGAGCATCAGCCTCAGCACAGCACAAAGCGACGGTTTGTCAAACATCAACGACACGCTTACCCAACGTGTCCGCATCCCAAAGCTCGACCTCTCGGCAAGTATCTACCGCCTCTTCGTCTTCAAGAAAAGTCAACTCTCTTGGCGTAGCACTGCCGACTATCACCATGGTGTGGCGGACCTCTACGTTAACGACGAGCGCAATCGCATCCGCACCAACCTTTGGCATACTGCCCACGCCTTACAGTGGATGAAGAATCGCTTCCACTGGACACAGGAATATAGAATGAGTATCGACCTCAACAACATCTATGCGAAATATCAGGAAAGAAGCGATGAAATCGGCAAAAACAACGGATTCATCGAAAACAGTCACGATGAAATCGGTCAAAACAGTCTTAACATCACAGGGAAGTTCACCCCTTACTGGCAATACAAGACCGAGACGTTCCGTATGTCGTTCTCTCCCGATTTCATCTGGGAACGCTTCACCTATCCACAGAAAACTCTACTTACCATATCACCCTACCTTTACTTATATAAGAAATTGGATTTCCGTAGAGAGTTGACTATCTACACAGGATACAGTACCGGAACAGGCAATGCCACCAACTACGCCATGAAGCAATATCGCAAAAGTTATCGCTCTTGGTACACTTCGAGCGACATCATTCCGATAACTCGCTCTCTTTATGGGAAGTTGAGTTACGACTACAAGCGCCCTATCAAGGAAATCTTCTTCAGCGCATCGGTCAATGCCAGCAAAAACTGGATGAACACGGCATCCGACCTACGCATCGAGGATGGCAAATACTATACCTCTTTATATAAGCAGGACAGCAAGAGCAACAACATCGGAGGTTCGCTCTATATCTCCAAGGGTTTCTACAACCTTCATCTGAAGACCCGCCTGGAGGGCAGTTACAACTACAGCAAGGGTGAGCAATACAGCAGCGGCAAAGCCATCAGCTACACCGCGGACAACTATACTGTGAAGCCTAGCATCGACTTCTCGCCGTCCTGGTGTGCCTTTAGCTATGAGGGAGAATTCTCTTTTTACAACTCGAAACGTCAAAAAATGGCGAAGTCATCGTTATTTAATTGGCGTCTAAGCGTATCTGCCACCGCTACCATCAGCCATGTGGACCTCTCCTTCTCGCTCGTACATTATCGCAATGAACTGCAAGAGGGCAGCCACCTTAACACCCTCCTTGGCGATGCCTCGGCAGTATGGAGAATGAAAAAGCTCCGCCTTTCAGCAGAGCTTCGAAACCTTTTCAACAAGAAGAACTATATGGAAACCATCTATAGCGGCATCAGTACATTGACCGACAGCTATCATCTTCGCCCTCGCGAACTGATGATTTCCGCCCAGTATTCCCTTTAAACAAGAACTCCCATCTCAGAAAAGAGACGGGAGTTCTTTGCTTTTGAGGATAGGAAAATAGGTGCCGCGAAATTTATAAAGAAATAACTTTACAGACCAAATGAGGTGAAAAATCTTCCCTTAAGAGAAAATTTTCAATCTCTTCTTCCCCCATTTTCCGGGAGTTTTTTCTAGATTATCTCTTTCTAGAATATTATTTACATAGACTACTTCTGCTTCAGATAGTTCAACTGAACATTAGGAGCGCAAGCATTGCTTGTCTTCTCGGTATATTCTGCCACCTTCAATGTAGCAGTACCCTTAATGTTCTCCACATCGCTACCTACCTTGAAGAGATAGTTACCTGCATCTACCTTCCACTGGCTGTTGACCTCATCGAAGCTGGCAAGATCGCGCTTTTCGAGGGTCATCTTCAAAGTCTGGCTCTCACCTGGATTCAGCAACTTGGTCTTGCCGAAGGTCTTGAGTTCCTTGGCTGGCTTCTCATAAGCACCTTTAGGAGCGGTGACATAAACCTCAGCAACTTCCTTGCCGGCAACCTTACCGGTATTCTTGATAGTTACGCTAACCTCAATATTGTTGCCTTTAGCCTTGACTGATGGCTTGCCAAACTCGAAGGTAGTATAGCTCAAACCATAACCGAATGGATAAGCCACATTCTTCTTGAAGGTGTCGAAGTAGCGATAACCTACATAGATATCCTCCTCGTGGTTGCTATAGTCGTAACCCTTGATGTTGCCCTTGCTCCAATCCAGCAGATTCTTGTAGGTGTACATATCGTAATCCTTGGCAAAGTTGGCAGTAGATGGATGATCGGTAGCAGCGATAGGCCAGGTCATGGTCAACTTACCCGATGGATTCACCTTACCGGTCAGGATATCAGCTACAGAGTTACCGCCCTCGATACCTGGCTGCCAAGCTACGAGAATAGCATCCACACGGTCTCTCCAACTGGCTGTCTCCATCACAGAACCAGAGTTGATGATGACAATCACCTTCTTGCCCTTGGCATGGAAAGCATCAGATACACGGAAAATCATATCCTGCTCTATCTGACTGAGGTTGAACTCACCATTGATCTGGCGATCCATTCCCTCACCTGCCTGACGGCCGATGGTGATGATGGCAGCATCTGCCTTTGGCTCCTCGCCAGCTACACAGCGCTCAGTAATCTCGATTTCATCGAGCTTTGGCTGCCCCTGATCCAGGAACCACATCATCGGATTCTTGTCTGCCTTCAACTTAGCCTTGGCATACTTCACATAATTCTGATAGATTTCCGTAAGCTGAGGAGTAGTTGCCACGCCGATGTTCTTCAAACCGGTAACCATATCTACAGAATAGCCTACATTAACGGCTCCACTACCAAGACCACCCGACATGAAGTCGTAAGAGTTGACACCGAAGAGTGCCACGGTCTTCAAGCCCTGGATAGGAAGAGCTGCATCATTCTTCAGGAGCACCATACCCTCGGTAGAACTCTGACGGGTGATAGCTGCATGAGCCTTCAAGTCTGGCTCACCACTATATTTATATCCCTTGAATCGAGGAGTCTTCACGATATATTCGAGCATACGGCGAACATTGCGGTCTACATCCTTGATATCCAGCTTGCCATTCTTTACGGCATCAACAATATCCTGCACCTGTGCTGGATAACCTGGCATCATCAGGTCGTTGCCAGCCTCAACTTCCTGTTCCAGAGGAAGGTCGGCACGCTTACCTATCCAGTCGGTCTCCACGATTCCCTTATATCCCCAATCGTTGCGGAGAATATCAGTCAAGAGCCCCTTGTTGCCCTGGGCATAAACACCATTAATCTTATTATAGGCAGACATGATAGTCCAAGGATTGCTCTTGCGAACCATCATCTCGAAACCCTTCAGATACAACTCACGGAGAGCACGCTGGCTCAATCGCTCATCCACCTTGGTACGGTCAGTTTCCTGAGAGTTTACGGCAAAGTGCTTGGCACTCACGCCCACGCCCTGACTCTGCACACCCTGTACAAAGGCGGTTCCGATAAGACCTGTTACGATTGGGTCTTCTGAATAATACTCAAAGTTACGACCACAGAGCGGATTGCGATGCAGGTTCATACCCGGTCCGAGCACAACATCACAGCCATACTCCAGGGTTTCGTTACCGATAGCCTCACCCACCTTGCGTACCAAGTCAGTGTTCCAGGTAGAAGCCAGACAGGTTCCGATAGGAAAACCGGTGGCAAAGTAGCTACGGCTGTCACCTTTGCGATGAGCATCGATATGAACTCCGGCAGGACCATCACACTGAACAGTTGTAGGAATACCGAGACGAGGAATGGCTACTGTAGTACCCGCAGCACCCGGCACGAACTTCTTCTGGTGTCCGAGCATAGCGCCACTGCCCACGAATCCATCGTTACCACCACCCACTAAGATTTGGGCTTTCTCTTCCAAGGTCATCGCCTTGATTACTTCATCGATGTTGTTGGCATTCAACTGAGGTGCTGATTGCGCCATCATTGTTGTTGCCATCGCTCCAGCCGCAACGGTAAGAGCCAATTTCTTGTAGTTCATCATTTTGTCGTTTATTTAGTTAGTCATTACTATTCTGTTAGTTTTTTCTTCAGGTTCATGCAGTCATTTAGAATACTGCATTTCTTTAAAAACTTGCTGCAAATTTAATAAAATAAGGTGGAAACACCAAGCATTTCCACCTTTTTTTCTTGAATTCAACAAGATTATTCCCGGATTTAACAAAAGATATAGTAAGAGAATAACATACTATACATATCCCTAACCTAAGGCTAGTCCTGATATTTAATCTGGAAGTAATCAAGCAGACGCTTATAGAAGTCCTGTGCTGTAAGACAAGTATCCATCAGATAACCTTTAATATGATTCCATTCGTGCAATCCTCTATAATAAAACATTTTCAACTCATCTGTGATGATAAACGGAACGATACCATTGCTTAGGCACTCCTTGAACATAATCAGTCGCCCCACCCTTCCATTACCGTCTTGGAAAGGATGAATAGACTCAAAGCGCTGATGGAAATCGATAATATCTTCCAGCGTTATTTCTTTCTTGGCATTATACTCCTTCAGCAATCTTACCATCTCCTTGTGTACCATTTCCGGTTCACAAGTTTCTATTCCCCCCACTTCATTTGGAAAGCGTTTGTAATCTCCCACCATAAACCAATCTTTGGTGCTATCAGAAGTTCCTGACTTGAGAATAAGATGAAGTTTCTTGATGAAGTTTTCGGTCAACTTCTCATCAGCCTGCTCGATAATCAAATCGATACACCTGAAATGATTGGTTGTCTCAATGATATCATCCACCCTTACACTTTGGTCTGTAATACCTATCGTATTGGTTTCAAAAATAAAACGGGTCTGCTCATGCGACAACCTGCTTCCTTCTATATGATTGGAATTATAGGTTAAGTCTATTTGAGTACGATGATAAATGCCTCCTTTCAGCTTCATATTCTTCTGTTCCCGAAGGATAGAAAGAAGAGGAGAAACCTGTTGCTTCTTGGATTTACGCATAGGCAAGGTTGCATCGGCAGGAATATTCCATGTCTTTCCCACCAACACTACTCCCTCAATTTTCCCGGAAGCACAATAATTACGCGCAGTTCGTTCTGATACCCCATACTTCTGCGCAAACTCTTTCACTGATATATAATCCATATTTTATCGGCAAGTTTACGTTTGTATTTCGACTGCAAATATAACACTTTTTTTGCCGATAACGGCAAGAAAACAACGAAAAAAGCGATTATCCTCCCTCTTTTTTGCCGATAACGGCAAGAAAAGCGCCCAACTGCTGATGTGCGACCACATATCAGCAGTTGGGCGTTTTTAGATATATAATGCGATAACTTACTTCGCTGTATCCTTTGAGCTTCGCTTATCACGGCGATAACTGCGATAATCATCCAGCGGAATCTCAATATCAGGTTCCACCAGCTCGCCCTCACGTGGCAAGGCGAACTTCTGATACTTGATGTTCAAGCCACGCTCTATCCACATACTCTCATAATAGGTCTGAATAGAGAGAATCTTACGGGTTTCCTCATCGATACCCTCCTGATGATAGAGGTCCTCGGTACGGAAGAGCACAGGCAGATGGTTGCCATCCACCATATAAGTAGTATAGGTGAAGAGGAAGTTGGAGTCCGTCTTCAGATGGATGATGCCGCCATCCACGAGGAAGTGGCGATAACGGTTCATGAAGTATGTAGATGTAAGACGCTTGCGAGGATTCTTCATCTGAGGGTCAGAGAAGGTGAGCCAGATTTCCTGCACCTCATCCTCGGCAAAGAAGCGGTCGATAATCTCGATGTTGGTACGGAGGAAAGCCACGTTCTTCTGTCCTTCCTCTATCGCTTTCTTGGCACCGGTCCACATACGTGCACCCTTAATATCCACACCGATGAAGTTCATCTCAGGATAGAGCTTGGCAAGTTCCACGGTATATTCACCCTTGCCGCATCCCAACTCCAGCACGATAGGATTATCATTGTGGAAATACATCTCACGCCACTTGCCCTTCATATCGAAAGGCACGTCATCTACAACACTATATGGATACTGGAACACGTTCTCGAAACGCTCCATATCCGCAAACTTAGCTAATTTTCCTTTGCTCATTGATTCTTTTTTCTTCGTTTGGGTGCAAAGGTACAAAAATTATAAAAACTCTTATTACAATTACATTTATAATTTTTGATATTTAACCAAATCTACCGGAAATTCTTTTCAGAAACGGCAGAACTGTTGCCTCCATCATCAAAAATGAAAGAACATAGACATCAGTATTGTCCTACCTCGTAACTGATACTCCTTGCCCGTACGGGTCAACCCAGAATAAACAGTATAGCCGTAGGTGCGCTGATTGAAAAGATTAAGCGCAGTCAAACTCAACTCCATACCATTCCTGAAGCCATAACTGGTGGATGCATCGGCAAGAGTAAGATTCTTGTGCTGATGATCTGCTATCTGATTGCGATAATGCTCTCCATGCAACTTGATGAACCATGACTTCAATGGCTGGAAGTTGAAAGTGAGATTCTGGGCAAGATTGGTAGAGGAAGAATCAAAACCCAAATTCTTCAATACCATCTTATCCTTATCCCAGTTCAGCTCATAGGTGAAATTGAACCAATCCACAGGACGACCACTCCATTTTGCCGACAACATATAGTTATCAGATGAATAGGCTGAAGGAGAATCGTTCTGACGCAGGAAGCCATCAAACCTCAGATAATCAAAACCTACGCTAACGAGTCCATGCATGAATCCCAATCCCTTACTTACCTTTCCACCAGCCATCAGGTTTTCAGAACTGCTGCTGTTGGAGAAATAGGAGTTGATGATATAATCACCCACAAAATCACGAGCCACCGTAAGATGACTGTCGGACCAGCTCTTGCGGATGTAGGCATTGGCAAAGATGGTAGCAAGAGGACGCTTATAGTTGATGTTGAAGGAAACCTGCTTGCTCTTGTCGGCGGTATAATCCACAAAACCCGTATAAAGATTACGGTAATCACGCATCAGCAGACCCTGATAGAAATTCTGTTCATCCACTTCCCGCTGAGCGATTCCACCGGAAAGCGTAGCCTGCAAACGGGCTGTAAGGAAATAGCTCACGCTGAGTTGAGGAGCAACCTGTGTCTTGCTGGCATTCTCTTTCGCTCCCATCAACTTATCATTATAATAATAAGGTGTAAAGGTGATAGGCATCTGGAAACGGATATGCCAGCCACCCTGGTTATACTCTGCCTCCGGCGATGCATAGGCACGGAAGAAGGTCATGCCCAACTGATTGCGCATATTACCCAGGGAATCGGGTACTCCCTCCAGATGACTCTTCATCGTTCTGCTCAATACCTGCAAGCCTACCTTCATCATTACGGTAAAAGGCTTGAGGAAAAAGCCGAGCGAAGTATTGGTATGACTGAAGAATGCTGCCGAACGAACACTTTGATAAGCCATCCCATAGTTTATCGCCATTAGGAGAAGCCATCAGAGAATCACACTGATAAGTATAATAGCTATAGCATTTAGAACACTCCGCTCCGATTTGCAGATAGAGTAAATCTTCTCCTTTCTCATCATTCTTTATCGTATCTTTCGAATAACAATAATAATATGAGCACAAAAATTGCCCATGATCTATAACCTCATTCTTAGCTTGCAATAAAAGTGCATAAAAGAATAATACCGATATACTTATAAAAAATCTCTTAACAACCATATTAATATAACCTTTAAGTTTAAAGAGTCACCTTTGTCATTTACTGAGCCCACTTTAAAAAGTAAGGCTTGTTTAAAGAGGGCTCAGTAAATTAAAATGATCTCAGTGCAAAAATACCGAAAATTGCTCAAACCGCCAAACGTTTTACATCATTTCTCACATAATATTTGTTACCCAGTTTATTATATAAAAATGATGTAGGTTTCAAAAAGCCCCGACTACATCAAAGTAGCCGAGGCTTTCCTTCAAAATCTTCTATTTTTTATGTTTCTTCAATCTTCCAATCCCCTATCGTTCGCTTTTGGCTATCATAATTTCCATTCCTATGCGCACTTCCCTGTTAGGATAACCCAGCTGATAGCATTGCAACAGCGGATTATACTTCTTGATGGTAAGATAACCACTCTGGTAGAGCAAAGGAAGCGCTGAAGTCATCTGCTCTGGCGAAACATCAAAGTCATCAACCCCTACACTTTTCTGCTCAATATCCATCACTCCCACATGATACTTCTGCAAAGTCTTGATGAGATAACTTGGCGTACCGGAACTGAACCAATAAGCCGAAACCTTTTTGTTCTTCAAGGCCTGCACAAGACTGAAAGGATTGAATATATCTTCTGAATGATCACTGAAATGATAGCCATCATAATATGACGTAAGTTCACCTATTGTTTCTTCCAAGGTTCTGCCTAAATGCTTTGCCAACAACTCCACATCTGGCTTCATATCATTCAGAAGTTCCGTCTTACTAATACCGCAGATAGCAGAATACTGGTCGAACATGCTGATATTATCCAGGTTGTTGATTTCACTAAAGATACTTAATTGAGAGAACTTGGTAATACCAGTAATAAAGACGAATCGCAACCAAGGGTCCAAGTATTTAATAGGACTATAGAAGTTCTTCATGATCAAACGGAGTTCTACCAGATTTTCCTTCTCATGCACGACATCCAGCAATGGAGCATCATACTCATCAATGAGAATGATTACCTTCTGCCCCGTCTGCTTATAAGCACGTTTTACCAGACATTCCAAACGCTGATTAGCCTTAATAGCCCAATCTTCCGTACCATAGATTTGTTCCAACTGGCTTAGCTTACCTTCCAATTCATTGATTAAGTCAGCAGGATTCATGTGCTTTGCCGTACTCATATCAAAATGAAAAACCGGATACTTTACCCATTCCTTCTCATAATCCCCAAGGGCAAGCCCATCAAACAGATTCTTTCTTCCTTCAAAATAAGCCTGAAGCGTAGAGACAAAAAGAGACTTTCCGAATCGTCTTGGGCGACTCAGAAACAGATATTTGGATCCATTTCTTATGAAATCCACAATATACTTAGTTTTATCCACATACACATAGTTTTCTTCTCGTATCTCAGAGAAGGTTTGTATGCCCACCGGATATTTTCTAATCTCTTCCATAGCTTTTCTTTTTTTATATTCCGCTGCGAAGTTACGAAGAAAAATGCATATATGCAAAGGTTTTCATCGAAAAATTTCAATGTTAACAAAAACAAGTCATAGTTTTATAACTCCCAACATAAAGCTCTAAAGCAGCCAAAGGAGAATAAGAGAGGTTGGAACGTAAACAGTTGGGAATGTGTAGATTTGCACAAAGTTGCCAAATCGGCATAAAGCAAGCGAGTGAGGAATATTGAAGTAGTTCAGTTACTAAATCGTGAGCCACAGTTACCTATGCAAAGCAGGTAACAATGCGGAAAGGCAACTTTGTGCATCAACGGATTTTATTGCGCTGATTCTCAATGTTTTGCGTATCAAGGAACGCTTACAAAATGATTATATTTGCACACTCAAAATGTAAGCGTTATGAAAATCGAAAAATCCAAGGTGTTGCTCTACCTAAAAAAGAGCGGAATGGACAAGAATGGAAAGGCTCCCATCATGGGACGCATCACGGTGAACAGGACTATGGCGCAGTTCTCCTGCAAGTTGTCTTGCACTCCATCGCTTTGGAATCCTCGTGCCAGCCGATTGGAGGGCAAGAGCAAGGAAGCCGTGGAGACCAACAAGGACATCGAGCAGTAGTTGCTTTCCATCCAAAAGGCTTTCGATGTGCTTGTGGAAAAGAGAACGGACTTCGAGGCTAAGGATGTCAAGGAGGCCTTGCAGGGCTGCGTCAAGACACAGACCACCCTTCTCTCCTTCGTGGACGAGCATATCAGTGAACTCAGCACCCATGAGGGCATCGATATGTCGAAGAGCAGTGTCTGGACTTACAGAAAGATTCGCAAGAATCTCGCTGAGTTCATCGGGGAGAAGTATAGGTTGACTGATTTGGCTTTCGGACAGCTGACCGAGCCTTTCATCAGTGACTTTCACCATTACTTGCTTGACGAGAAAGGCTTTTCATCAGGAACCATCACCATCTATGTGTCGCTCTTCCAGAAGATGTTCCGCATCGCCTTTGAGGACATAGACGAGAATTTCGGGGAGGAATACAAGCTATTCCTGAAACGAGACCAGGGACGTATCGACAGCTACGTGAACCATTGCCTTCTCTGGTTGAACATGTTGATGTACAAGGCAGTGGACAGGAGCATTATCCGCTTCAATCCCATAGCCAAGATAGGGTATGAGAAGAAGGCAGCCCCGAAGATGACCCATATCAGCAAGGCAGACTTCATCAAGATGCTCTCTACCCCGATGGCTGACGAGCGAACGGAGCTTGCACGCAGATGTTTCTTTTTTGCCTCGCTCACCTCCTTATCCTATATAGATGTAAAGAAACTGTACCCTCACCATATCAGTGAGAACTCCGAGGGTAGGAAGTTCATCCGCAAGGAAAGAGAGAAAACAGGCGTGGAGTTCTTCGTGCCACTCCATCCGATAGCCGAGAAGATTCTTCCGCTCTACAATGCCACGGACGACAGCAAGCTATACAGACCATACAGAGAACACTCGGCAAACACGACCAACTCGGTATAGCCAATAAAACGAGGCGACAACCTATAACAGCCATACTCGGTAAGTTATACAAGTTGGATGTAAGACTTGGCACTGAGTATAATCGTGTATCGCCAAGATCCGAATCTATGCAGGGAGGACAACCAAGTTGTCACCAAGTAGAACTGACTCAACCAACGGCAGAACATACCCAAGACCCTTGGAGTGGTATTTCTTCCATCGGCTTGTTCGCTCCGTCTAATGCCCAAACTTATGAGCCATTCCCAGAGGATGAATCCGCCAAGAAGAAAAAGAGAAAACGCAGAAAGGGCTTCAGCCTTTGATGCAAGTTACAGACTTAAAAATAGAATCGAACATGAAAGAAGAACTATTAGAAGCCATCTACGGCACAGTTGAGAGATTGGAGCAGAAAGTTGATGAACTTTCTGTCTCCACAAAGAACGCAGGAGCGGAAACCGTTCCTGCAAGTAATGACATAACCAAGTTGGATAAGTCAATCAATGCGATGTTTATCAAAGAAGAGGAAGTCAGAGGTAAAATTTCCAAATTAAGAGATGCCATTGTCGTTTTTGCTGACCTTATTAAGGTTGAACTTGGCAAAAATGAGCAGCGAAGCAAGCTCTTGGTTGACGCTGTCAAGCAGATGAGACAAGAGAATGATGTTTCCTCGAAGGCATTGCAAGATAAACTTGAAGTGATGAACAAATCACCTCAAAAGAAGGTTGTAACCCATCGCTTCGAGCCAACCTCAAAGAATGTTCTTCTTTTCACAGGTGGCTTGGCTCTATCTCTTGTCCTCTCCATTTGGGGCAATCTCACCCAATGGCGAGAGCATCAAGATTGGGAGGAGGCAGACTTGAAATATAGGGCATTGAAAATGGTTCTTCCATCTGACGACCCGAACATTCGCTACATCGAAAAACATTTCAATGTCCAACGAGACGAAGACATAATTGATAAATTAAGAACTCAAGTTGATGTGTATGAAGATTCCGTCTATCACTACCACAAAATGATTGAGATTGCATTCTATAAAGATAGTGTAGCAAGACAACTTATTAATGATTCAAATAGAATAAAGATGCAGGTAAACCGTAAAAAAAGTAAGTGAAAATGTTGTTTTAGCGTTATTATGCAAAGTATAATCACGTACAACATAGTTTTTAGTATAATTCATGTTAATTTTGATGTTAACATCCATAAAAAGTTTTTTTAGTTCAATAAATAAAACTACTTTTGCAGGTAATTATAGTGAAACTGACCTACTTAATGTCGCATAATAAAAGAAGAATGTCATATGGAAAAGTATTCTTTAGAAGCAAAAGAGTTGTTGTCTGAATCTCAAATGTTTGAGGTAAAGGCGGGAGCTGTTGAAAATGATCATTTTCAACAAACATGTACTTTTTGCGATTCTTGTGTTGGTTGTACCAGCGCATGTGCAGTTTGCGTAAGTGATGTTGCGTAAATAATGTGAATTGGTTTTGTCAAGATGGCAGCTTAATTGCCATCTTGACTTATTTTTATTTTTATGTGCTAATTAGAAAAAATGAGATATATTACATTTAATCAAAATTATGTATTGAAACCAGATGAGGGGAGAACTCTCATTTTAGCCTCGCTAGTTGGACGAAATTTATTTGCAGAACAAGGCGATTCTTTTACAAATATTATTCATCCAATTTATGCTATGATATTATGTTTTATAGATGGAAAGGCTATGGATGATTGCGTAAATGCTGCGGCATCATACTTATCTGTCCCAAAAGAATTAGTTTCTAAATTCATTGAAACCTTGGTTGATAATCCTAACCAAGTGGTATTAAAAGGAAAGGATGGAATTTCAGTTTTTCCTCCATATACGATAGTCTCTGTCTCAAAATTACAAGTCATTAAACGATATTCTCCAGATTCTTTCAAATATGAGCATATCGATTTGGTAATGAAAAGGCATTTGACTCCTTCTACAATAACATTAATGGTCAATAATGTATGTGTAACAAATTGTATATACTGTTACCAGGATAAGTCCCACATTGCTAATTGCACAATATCACTTGACCGAATTAAAAAACTTATCCATGAGGCATACAAGTTAAATGTAAACACCTTTGATGTCATTGGTGGTGAATTTTTCTTGTATAAATATTGGAGAGAGGTACTGGCGGAATTACGAAAATATGGTTATAATCCATACCTTTCCACAAAAATGCCATTAAAAGAAGTGGATATTCAATATTTAGCAGAGTTAAAAGTTCGTGACATTCAAATCTCTTTAGACTCTTGCATTGAAGAACATTTGATAGAATCCATCAATGTAAGAAAAGGATATGTTCAAGAAATGCAGGAATGTTTGAAGTTATTAGACAAATATGGGATTCTCATAAAAGTACATTCCGTTTTGACTAGATATACAAAAGAGATTGATGATATGCGTTCTCTATATAATTTTCTTAAAGAACTAAATCATCTGGAGGATTGGCATGTCGTAAAAGGAGAGGAAACTTTATATCCTAGGACAGAGTATAGCCAGATAGAGATTGACACACTTTCTTTTAACAATATTGTCAACTATTTAGAAGAACTTTCAAAAACAACAAATATATCTATTCATTTTCCACAAAGAGAGCAAAAAAAGCCTAGCATGGATTCGAAAGATAAATTGAAAAAAGCGGAGAAGAAGTTCTTCAATAGAGCATTTTGTAGCGGTTTATTCTCTTCATTGTACATCTTACCAGATGGACAAGTTACTATATGTGAACAGCTATATTGGAATAAACGATTTATTATTGGAAATGTTAAATCCAATAGCATCTTGGAAATTTGGAATTCAAAAGAAGCTAAGTCTCTTTATGAGATTAAGCAAGAGGATTTCCCTGAAGATTCTTTGTGTCACAGCTGTGGTAAGTTCAAAGAGTGTAGAACATTTAGACAAGTATGCTATAGAGATATAATACGAAAATATGGCTCACAAAAATGGTATTACCCAGATGTAAAATGTCCTTATAATAACCAAAAGTAAGGACGAAATGATTTATTTAGATGAGAAGACTTTTAATTTTTTTATTTCATTTGGCTTGGGCACAAATCGTTCTAGCTCAGACTGGTATCGCTGACCAAAATTTCGGAAAGGATACTTTGCAATTAAGGGAGGTTGTTGTTAGAGCAACCCGCCCTTTGGCAAAGTTGAACAGCGAAGGCTTTGTGACAGAAGTCAAAGGTACCGTTTTGGAAAAACTTGGTTTTGCAAAAGACGTTATGGGTATGTTGCCTGGTGTACTGAATAATAATGGTTCCATTGAAGTTTTTGGCAAGGGAAAACCAGTCTTCTATATTAATGGACATATTGTCCGCAATAATATAGAAGTTGAGCAATTGAAGGCTAACCAAATAGATAAGATAACAGTTATAACGAATCCAAGTTCACGTTATGCATCAACCGTAGGTTCCATCATAAAGATAACAACCATTAAAAAGGTTGGGGATGGTTTCTCCTTTGATAACATCGCTACTATTGGTTATCGTAATTATCTGTATGGCAAAGACAATTTGGACTTGAACTATAGAATTGACAATTTGGATGTTTTTGGAATGTTGGGATTTGAGAAAGGCAAGAATACGAACTCTAGTAAAAATGTTCAGAATTCATGGCTCTCGTCACATCATCAGCAGAATACGACTATGAAATCGACACAGCACTCAAAGTTGATTGATGGTAAATGGGGATTTGATTTTTCCTCGTCTCCAAAACTCTCATTTGGCGCATTTTACCAAGTGTCTTATGCTCCAACAAAGACCAATTCGAGCATTATGTCATCATTATATTCTGATGATGTAATTGAAAGTGAGACTTCTGCATACAAGGATATCAAATTAAGAGATTTGGAACATTTGTTAGATGGATATTGCCATGGGGTTTGGGGAAAATGGAATTTGGAAATGACTTTTGATTTAATGTGGAAAAAAACACGTGAAAATCAAAATGTTATAGAGCAGACTGGCATCAATCAGGATTTCGGAATAAAAGATGTTGGGCATGCTAGGTTAATGGCAACGGAATTATATGCGTCACACCCATTTCTTAAAGGAAATTTTAGCTTTGGAGTAGATTTCACCAATAGTAGCCGTGAGGAAAATTCAGAAAGTGAAAATAGCATTATGGCAGGCGAGAACAATAAAATACAGGAGCTGAATATGGCATATTACGTTGAAACTATGCAGCATCTAGGCAATGTAACATTCCGTATCGGTGGCAGGTATGAGCATGTGAACAGTGAATATTTTATAGGTGGCAGAAAAAATCACGAACAGTCACATGTTTATGATAAGTTTTTCCCGACTGCTTCATTGTCTCTGCCCATTGGAAAAACTATGGTGCAGCTGAGCTATTCTAAGCAATGCTATCGTCCATTGTACTCTCAGTTGAGCAACACGGTTCACTATGTTAACAAATATCTCTATCAAAGTGGAAATCCGTATTTGCAACCATCCTATAGCGACAACATCTCTTTGAATTTGAGGTATCGCTGGCTGGCATTAACTGCTAATTATAAAAAGGTGCAAAAACAAATAATAACATCATATACATACTATGATGATGCGAAGACTATAGCTTTGCTCAAAAAGGAAAATTCTAGAAACAGTCTGTCTAACTTACAGATAATGGCTTCTTTTATGCCAGGATTCCTTTGGAAATGCTATTATCCCGTATTGGCATGTGGTGTTGTCTCGCAATTTTACAAGATTGATTACAGAGGGAATATAAAGCACGTGGACGATCCTTTGGTTGTAGTTAAGTTCAATAATATTTTCAAATTCCATAACAACTATATGGCGACTGTAAATTACAGTTGGCGTAGTGAGGGAAATAGTGAGAATATTAAGATGGGGAGTATTGGACAGATAAACCTTTCTTTGGCTAAGGACTTATCTAAAAAATGGAATGTCAAGTTGTCTGCAAATGACATCTTTAATACTGCCCGCAAAAATACTTTTACCATTTTCAGCGGAATGAATGATGTCTATATTGAAAAGGCTGCGTCTGTAAGGGCAGTGGAATGTATCGTAAGATATAAGTTTAATACAGTTAAAACAAAATATAAAGGTAAAGGGGCAGGGAAAAAGGAAATGGATAGATTGTAACTGTTTAAAAGTAAGTCATACGAAGAATGGAACGTTTTCCTATAATTTACCAGCATGATTCTATGCAATGCGGAATAGCCTGCTTGCAAATGGTATGCAAATATTTCGGCAGAGAATACTCTTTGGATTCTCTGTCGAAACTTTGTTTTGCTACTACGGAAGGAGTCTCTCTGTTAGGTATCAATGAGGCAGCAAACACACTTGGCTTGCGTACTACATGCGCTAGAGCTACAACTATGGTGCTAGGTGAAGTCCCTTTGCCTTGTATCCTTCATTGGAACCAAAATCACTTTGTTGTCTTGTATAAAGTCAAGAAAGAAAAGAACTTCTATGTAGCAGACCCAGGGAAGGGATTGATTGTTTATACGTTAGAGGAGTTCAAGCAACATTGGATAAGCACGAACTTCAATGGTGAAGACAAGGGCATTGCTATGTTCTTGGAAACCACTCCTGTTTTCTTTACTTATAAAATGCAAGGTGAAGAGAACATCAAAGAGAAGCGGTCTTTCCGCTTTCTCTTTGGATATGTGAAGAAATACCGCAAGTATTTCGGACAAATCATCTTGGGCTTGTTAGTTGGAAGTCTCTTGCAACTAGTTCTGCCATTACTTACCCAATCAATCGTGGATGTCGGCATCAAGAACCAAGACATCGGCTTTGTCTGGCTTATATTGTTGGGACAGTTGATGCTTACAATCAGCAGAACGGCAATCGACTTTATCCGCAGATGGCTTTTGCTTCACATTTCTCTGCGTATTAACATTTCATTGGTTAGTGACTTCTTTATCAAGCTCTTGAAGCTACCGATGTCTTTCTTTGACACGAAGCTCATGGGCGACTTGATGCAGAGGATGAACGATCATAGCCGTGTGAACAATTTTCTTACGCAACAGACGCTCAACATCACCTTTGCCATGCTTACTTTCGTGGTGTTCTCGGTGGTGCTATTCTTCTATAACAAGTTGGTGTTTGCCATCTTTTTGTTGGGAAGCATCCTCTATGGCGCATGGATGACCTTGTTCTTGAAACGGAGAAAGGTGCTCGACTATGAATTGTTTGAGCAGCAAGCCATCAACAATAACAAAACTTATGAGTTTATCACCTCCATGCAGGAAATCAAGTTGCAGGATTGTGAGCAACGTAGAAGATGGGAATGGGAGGACACACAAGCAGACCTTTTCGGTGTACAGATGAAATCACTCAAACTCCAACAGACGCAGGAGGCAGGAAGTATCTTCATCAACGAGGTGAAGAACATCATCATCACGGTAGTGGCAGCAACCGCCGTGATTCATGGGCAAATGACACTTGGTATGATGCTTGCCGTACAATATATCATCGGACAACTCAACTCACCAGTGGAGCAACTGATGAACTTTTTCTATTCCCTGCAAGATGTGAAGATTAGCTTGGAGCGTATCAACGAGATTCACCAGGTGGATGATGAGAACGGAAAGGAAGGCTTGCAGACTTCTATTGAGGACAAGAGTGAGGGTATTGACATTAAGAACATCATGTTCAAGTACGACCCACATGCCTTGCGCAAGACCATAGACGATGTGAACATTCACATTCCGCAAGGCAAGGTAACAGCTATCGTTGGTGCATCTGGCAGTGGAAAGACCACCCTCATTCGTTTAATACTTGGTTACTATCCTGTTTTGGAAGGACAAATCAACATTGGTAACATCGACATCAACAAGCTCAACAAGAAATGGTGGCGCAGACAATGTGGCGTTGTCATGCAAGACGGTGTCATCTTCTCGGAGAGTATCGCACGAAACATTGCTGTTGACGATGGCGACATAGACAAGGAACGGTTGTTGAAAGCTGCCGAGATAGCTTGTATCAAGGACTATGTGATGGCCTTGCCTCTGAAGTTCAACACCAAGATTGGACGAGATGGCGTGGGACTGAGCCAAGGACAGAAACAGCGTATCTTGATAGCAAGGGCGGTTTACAAGAATCCCGACTATATCTTCCTTGACGAGGCAACCAACTCGCTCGATGCCAACAACGAGAGAAGCATCGTTGAGAACTTGGATAAGTTCTATAAGGGCAAGACTGTTGTGATTGTGGCTCATCGCCTAAACACGGTGAAGAATGCCGACCAAATCGTGGTCATCGATCATGGAAAAGTGGTTGAGGTAGGCAATCATGAGTCTTTGACCGCCAAGCGAGGGGCATACTATAACCTTGTGAAGAATCAGTTGGAATTGGGAAACTAAAATGTTTTTGACATGGAACAGAAAGAAAAAGAATCAGATAATATCGAGTTGAGAAGCGAGAAGGTGAGGAACGTAATAGGCAAGGTTCCTCCTCGCCTCGTCAGCTTGGGGACTATAATCATTACCATCATAGTCCTCGCCCTCGCAGTCGCTTTCTATAAGATACCTTATCCTATATCCATAGAGGCTAATGGTGAGGTCATCAATCAAGGAACAGTGCAAGTATTTGTGCCATACAAGTATTTGTATCTTTTCGATGAGCCAAGGACGGCTCATGTTTCTTTCGAGGGCAACAACAATGCATCTTATAACTGCAACATCATAAGCCATAATGCCAAGCTCATACATAGGGAAGATGGCAACTATTTTATGGCTACAGCCTCTGTGAGCACACAGGGACAAAATACCCCAATATTGCAACAGTACATGAAAGCCGATGTCAGAATCATCGTCAGCAATAAAACGTTATGGCAACAGGTATTCGGATAAACTATATCCGAATACCTGCTGTTTGTTTTTGGATGCATATTGTGTTGCTAAGCATCAGATTTTACGCAAAAGTTCTAAATTCCATAAATTTCTCCTAGCGAGTTATGGGATATTTAGAAATTTATCGTATCTTTGTCCCCGAATTGAGGCGTTCTTTGCATATTGCAAAATACAGAAACGAGCAGAAGGTCGCTCGTTTCCATATTGTTACCTATATAATATAGGCAAACGCCCAACTTCTTGATTTTCAATCAAAGTCAAATTTAGAGCGAGTTATAATTATTAAGTCTATGAGTTCCGAAGTGGAAAACAGAGAGTTAAAAGGCAAAGAAAATAACACGGACAAATTGAATTTGTCCGGACAAACTGCCCGACAGCCCATAAGTCACGATTTTTTAACCATTTACAAACACCCGGACAAAAGAGCCGGACAAATTCAAGTTGTCCGTGTTTCTATTTTAACTCAATTATTTTAAGTTTTCTTCGTTCATACACAACGCTGATGCAACTTAGTACCGTTACCAGGCAAGAAGTAGAATAAGCCTTGTCTTAATCTTTCAAACACCCGATAGGAACAACATAAACACCATCTTTTCTTCGATAAGCGAAATCGCCAGTTCCCGTAAGTACCATCATGAAGGAGGGATCATTCATTTTTTCAGTATTTATTTTACCAGCAAGAGTTAGCAGATTTTCTGCACCCTCGTTAATGAGTTTGTCGCCACCTAACTTTACTTCAACAAGTCCATATTTACCATTACGCAGATGCACAACAGCATCACATTCCAATCCATTTTTATCGCGATAATGATACACCTCTCCATCTAATGCATCTGCAAAGACTCGCAAATCACGAATACAAAGGGTCTCAAAAAAGAGCCCCATCGTATTGAGGTCGTTAATAAGATCTTTAGGTCCCAGTCCCAATACAGCCGTTCCGATAGACGGGTCTATAAAGTAACGGGTATTTGCAGTACGAATAGCCGTCTTGGAGCGTAGATTAGGGTTCCAGGCTTCGGAATCCTCTATGACAAAAATCTTGCGCAAGGCTTCCAGATAGCTACCTGCAGTCTTAGCGCTAATTTCATTTTCGTCATTTGTCATCATATCAGCCACAATCGTTCCTATGGTGGCTTGCGAACCTTGATTCCGGGCGTATGAACGCAATAGCAATCTTGTAGTCGTTGCGTTGCGATTTACTCCAT
Source organism: Prevotella sp. SGI.167 (assembly GCF_050313615.1). Lineage (NCBI taxonomy): Bacteria > Pseudomonadati > Bacteroidota > Bacteroidia > Bacteroidales > Prevotellaceae > Prevotella > Prevotella sp. SGI.167. Next base: position 159,359 of record NZ_JBNPLT010000002.1, read on the forward strand.
CCACCCGCGAAACATCTTTCTTAATAACAGCATCCACATAGTCGAATGCTTGTTCCAAAGCTGCTTCGCCTTGTAATCCACAAGCAAAAGGCCAACCGCCACGGCAAATCAGATATGCCAGATCATCTATCTTCAGTTTGTTAATGGCAACTATCTTTTCTGGTGTTTCAAACAAATGTACCAAACTCACCTTTCCATTTGATTCGCCTGACTCATAGAGACTCATTGGTCTCATCGTTAGCCAACTGAACCGTCCTGTTCCAGAATGGTGCATATCTTTTTCATCTGCAGGAACAGCGGAGCCTGTCAAGACAAACTGTCCCACATCATGCCGATGATCAACCTCAAATCTGATGGCATCCCAAAGTTTGGGTGCTAACTGCCATTCATCAATAAGTCTTGGTGTATCACCCTCCAGCAAGACAGAAGCATCAATCTCTGCCATCTGTAGATTGGTTTCCAATGAGGCAGGATTATCCATATACAGGATACTGCTAGCCTGTTGTTCGGCGGTGGTAGTTTTTCCACACCATTTTGGACCTTCTATCAAGATAGCCCCCTTGCTTGCCAGTTTCTTTGCCAGCATTTGGTCTGCGATTCTATGTTTGTATTCCATATTTTCAAATATTTGATTACGTGTGCAAAGATACTACTTTTTTTCGATATTTCCTCAGTTGGCCGGATTTTATTTCCTCAGTTGGCCGGATTTCGTTTCCTCAGTTGGCTACTTTTTGTTTCCTCAGTTGGCTAAATTACATTTTTCTTGAAGCATAATTTATATTAATAAGGTAAAGAAAAGACGGAAGAGTTCACAGATTGTTCAAATACCCGATGTATAGAAAGCTACTTTCAAAAACACTCTTCACTCTTCACATTCATAATGTAAGCTTTTGTGTGTGAGACATTTATGGCGGTGAAGAGTTGAGCTGACTCTTCACCACTCTTCACCACTCTTCACCCTCATCATTTTTTTAAACGCATCATATAAGCAATGGTTCGGTCATCTATTATGACCAGCTCCAATCATCTATTATGACTAGTTCCTGTCATCAATGATGGCCGAGCTTTGCAATAAGGTGAAGAGTGGTGAAGAGTGAACAAGCACTCTTCACCTCTCACAACCCCAGTGTTTATCGGGGTTTCAGGGGAATCTGTGAAGAGTGAAGAGTGAAATCGAGAGTAGGGTTTTTCTCACGCAAACCGACTCCACCTGCAACCAGAAAGCATCTGCCGAATCGTAGTAACAGTCCTATTGAAATTTATCTCCCGACGTATTATTTTATGCCTGGCAATGGCACAATATTGCCCCAGTTAAGGGCAACTTTGTGCCATTACCAGGCAAAAAGTGGAATAAGCCTTCTTTCGCATTTAAATAGGGCTCATTCGTTGATGCTCCATGCTTTACAGACAGAGAGAAAGAACTGGTTTTTAAAAAAAAGAATCGCCAGGAAGCAATTCTGTTGCTTCGCTGGCGATTCAGAGAGGGAGATTTATCTATGTAATATCGTGTTCTTATTCCGCCTGAATACCGAAGTACTCGTTGAGTTCGGCGATGGCAGCGCCATCAGCATTCGGAAGATCCTTCACCAGCTTGCCTTTCTCCAGCAGCAGGATACGAGAGGAGATGTCGGCAACGAAGTTGAGGTTATGGCTGGAGATGATGACCGTGGTGCCCTGCTCCTTGCAGATGCGCTGAATCATGTGGGCGATAGTCATCTGAGAAGATGGGTCGAGATAGTTGAATGGCTCATCCAGGAGAAGAACCTTCGGATTGATGATCATCGCTCCAATGATGCCAATCTTCTGTCGGTTGCCCTGAGAGAAATCACGGAGATACTTCTTGGTTCCCATGATTTCATCGTGCATAAAGCCCTCAAACTGCGCCAGTCGCTCCTGCAGGGTTTCATCGTCGATATTATAGACATCAGCGATGAAATCGAAGTATTCCTCAGGGGTGAGGAAGTCGATGAGGAATCTGCCGTCGATGTAACTGCCGGTATATTCCTTCCAGGTTTCACTCTCGTTCACCTTCTGTCCATTGCTTTCCACGAAACCATCATCTGCCTGAATCAGGTCGAGAATCAGGCGGAGCAAGGTGGTCTTGCCCGCACCATTATTACCTACGAGTCCTATCAACTCGCCATTTGCAACACCCAGATTATCAATATCGAGTACGGTATTGCCATTATATATCTTTTTGAGATTCTGAATCTTAATCATATTACTTTGAACTTTGAATTTTGAACATTGAACTTTATGATTACTCTCCTAGCTTTCCATGAACTTCTCCATGCGCTTGTACTTGTTCTTCTCGAAGATGGCAGCAATCTTGGCGATGAACCATTTATGGATGGCGATGCTGATGACTGCCAGCGCTACGCAGGTGATAAACCATGCCGTCTCACCGAAGAAATGATAGATGGCACAGACGCCAGCCAGCGGGAAGAGGAAGGCGATAGCATAAAGATTAATCTTCAGATTCGCTCCCTGCATGCTGAACATGGAAGTCTGGAATATCTCCAGACGGGAAGAGAAGAGTGCTGTAGGCAGATTGAAGAGATTGATGAACACCGCCAGACAGAAACCGCCGATAAGCACCTGGATTCCGATTCCTGCCTGCAGGAAAAGGAACGGAAGGGTGAGCAACAAGGCGACAGCACTCACTACCATATAATAATAGAAGCAATTCTGCAGCATCTGCTTCACCTTTACCGGCTTGGTCATCAAACCATGGAAGAAGTTTGCCTCAATACCAAAGGTCCATTGCGACAACACCACCGATGGCAGCAGGATGGCACCTGCCACATAGAGGGTAGTCATAGCCACCTTGTCCCCCATTTCCTGTCCCGGCTCTAAAGGCATCAGGGCGAAGAGATAGGCATCGAAAAGGAAGATGGCGGTAATCATAATCACCATCGTACGGACACGCTTTGCTCTCAATGTGCCGATATATTGCAGACTGAAGAGGTTGACATGGCTGAATCCACGGAACCTGGAAACCTTCTGTTTCTGCTCGTTATAAATCTTTTCGTGATAGAGATAGGCGGTAAGTCCGGTGAATACCGCTCCAGCAAGGAAGAAGAGACCTATCCATCCCATATATACCGGGAAGAAGGAAGCCACAAACATATATCCTATCAGCACGGCAAACATTCCCATCCATCCCAATATCAAGGGCCATTTCAGAATCCACTCCGTAGCCTTGCGGTAACAGGTGATGTAGATGCCGTTGATGAAAGAGAACTCCAGGAACAGGAAAAAGCTGGCTACAGCCTCACTTGCCGACAAGAGATAGATGAACACCGGAAGCGTAAGCACCGGAAGCACATAGTTCCAGAAGCTCACGAGATTGGTAGTGAGCAGGAACTTGTTCCAGATTTTCTCAGGCACAGGGCGCGACTTCACATAATCATCCATTGCCGTAATATCCCGCTTCATCACCATCTTCATGATGATGTCAGGAATCAGCATACCGATTACGATGCCCGCACCCAATAATGCCGGCATATCTTCTCCCTTCAGTTCTCCTCCACTCTCGGTGAAGCCCTGGAAGAAGCTGAAGCCCACCACCACATACAGGAAGATGATGTAGCAAGCCACGAAGGCGTCTCTCTTGCGGAAGTTACGGCGCTGTTGCAGCCACCATAACCTTAACAGTAATTTCAACATAATTCATTCTTTTCAATGGTTTACGGGCACAAAGGTAAACAAAAAACTTAGAAATCTATAACAAAACGAAAGAAATAACTTAAAAATAACATTAGATAAGAAACAATTTACAAGAAGAAACAAAAAGTTATAAGAAAAAATAAAAAAGCAGCACCTTCGTCACGAAGATGCTGCCCGTTTCTAACTAACACTAACTCATGTATCAACTATTCATCAAACTATTAAAACCTAAAAATCAATTCTATTTTACCGGCAAGATGTTACCCTCCTCATCATAGAAGAGAGGAGCCACCTTTACGCTGCGAAGCCAGGTTGTATCATTTGATGGCACGCAGTCGTGATGGAAGAGATACCACTGTCCCTTGTACTCACAGATGCTATGATGGGTTGTCCAACCTACTACAGGCTCCAGGATGACGCCCTTGTAAGTGAACGGACCATAAGGATTATCACCTACTGCATAGCAGAGATAATGGGTATCACCGGTAGAGTAGCTGAAGTAATACTTGCCCTTATACTTGTGCATCCAGCTAGCCTCGAAGAAGCGATGAGGATCATCGGCTGGCAATACCTTACCCTCCTCGTCAACGATGACAACAGGCTTTGGCATTTCAGCAAACTGCTGTACATCATCTGTCATCATAGCTACACGAGATGGCAACGGGTTCTCCTTGCCTTCTGGAAGATGCTCATCCTTCAGTGCCTTGTTGTCCTTGTACCACTGAAGCTGACCGCCCCAGATACCACCGAAGTAGCAGTAAATCTTGCCATCATCATCCTTGAACACACAAGGGTCGATGCTGTATGACTTGCGGATTGGGTCGGCATTCGGAACGAAAGGACCTTCAGGCTTATCAGCCACAGCCACACCGAGATGGAACACGCCATTATAATCCTTGGCAGAGAAGATGAGATAGTACTTGCCATCCTTCTCTACTACATCGTTGTCCCACATCTGCTTCTCAGCCCATGGCACATCCTTTACATCGAGAATCACACCATGATCGGTTACCTCACCTTCCATCACATCGTCCATAGAGAGAACATGATAGTCTTTCATCTGGAAGTGACCGCCATCATCGTCGAAGCTTTCACCGCTATCCCAGTCATGAGATGGGTAAACATACAGGCGACCGTTAAACACATTGGCAGATGGATCTGCCATATAATCCTTTGGGAACAAATATCTTGCTTTCATTGTTATCTTATATTTAAAGAGATTTATGATATTATCAGAGATTCTATTTGAAGAGATCTTATTTAAAGAGATTGACGATTTCCTTCACCACTGGCTTCACCTCGTTGTTGCGGTCGATGAGCAGCGGATAGTTGGTTCTGCCTGGGATAGGCCAGCCATTCAACCAAGAGTGACCATCGTTGACACCCCAGAAGGTAACACGACTGATGACATCCTTGTGACGCTCTACAATCTTGAAGAGATCGAGATAACGCTGGTTGAAGAGCTTCTGTGCCTTCTTGTCAAGTCCCTTCACGTATGGATTGTACTTTTTCTGAAGTTCAAACTTCTGGCTGATTTCCGCTCCGCCGAATCCTTCCGGATTAGGAAGCATGTTCATATCCAGCTCAGTCAGCATCACCTTCACGCCTTCACCAGCAAAAGCCTCGATGCTCTTCTCATACTCAGCATAATCAGGATAATCAAAACCATTGTGGCTCTGCATACCTACTGCATCGATGCGGAGACCCTTCGCCTTCAAATCGCGAACCAGCTTGCAGATAGCCTCGCGCTTGGCTGGCTTCGAAGTAGAATAATCATTGTAGTAAAGCTCTACGTTAGGATCAGCCTCATGCGCAAAGCGGAAAGCCAACTCGATGAACTCCGGACCGATAATCTTATAATACAAAGACTTGCGGTAAGAGCCATCATCCTCGAATGCCTCGTTCACTACGTCCCAGCCCTTTACTCTACCTTTATAATGAGTAACCACGGTCATGATGTGGTTATACATTCTGCCGATGAGCACTTCACGGCTTACCAGATTACCCTTAGCATCGGTAAACATCCACTTAGGTGGCTGAGAGTGCCATACCAGACAATGACCTATCAAGGTCTTGCCGTTCTTCTCAGCCCAGTCAGCGAGTTTATCGCCATCGGTGAAATCAAAGCGATTCACCTCCGGATGATTCTTCTCACCCTTCATACAGTTCTCGGCAACCACCTGGTTAAACTGTTTCTTCACTACTTCCTCACCTGCAGGGTCTTGTCCGTCAGTCAGAGAAGTATTAACCGCTGCACCAACCAGGAAATATTTGCCCATAGTTTCCTGGAATGTTGGGATTTGAGCGTTATTACCTTTCTGGGCAAAAGCTGCAGAAGCAAGCATCAAGCCCAAGGCAAAAGTCGATATTCTTTTCATTGTACACTTATTATTTTATTCAAGTTTCGCAAGTTCAGAAGTTAAAGAAGTTAAGGAGTTATCGCTCCCTACGGTCGCTGAGGAGTTAAGACAATAGTCTTTTTGGCGCAGTTTTTAAGCAGCGAGACATACGTCTTAACTCCTTAACTCCTTTAACTTCCTAATATGCTAAAATTCAGTATCTTATTTTTCTTCCTGATGACGAGCTTCAATCTTCTTGTTGATATCGTCGATGACCTCATCTGTCAACTCATATTTAGAGATGATGAACATCGCCAAACCCAGCAGGATGGCAGGAATCACGCATACAAGCCAGCGGATACCCTCCTGTGCCAGCGCACTCTGCTGCTCCAAATCGTTCATGAAGTAAGCACCGGCAGCATTACCAACCGACATCATGGCGAAGGCGGTAATAAAGAAGAGAGCCACGATACGGAGAGGACGGTTATGGAAAAATTCTGTCCACAGGTCGCTCACCTTAACGTTCTTGGTTTCCTTCTCGTCCATTACCACACGCTCCTTGGTCTGGGTAAAGCAGAATACCAGAAGGGCGAAACCTACCAGAGCATAGATCAGCATGGCAACAAACCAGGCATTACCATCGATAGGAAGCGAGTTGCTCTCTTGAGCTGCCGCAGCCTGATAACCGGTCCATGCAAGGACTGCACCAGGAACAACACCACCCAAAGCCATACCAGCCTTGTAGAAGATACCGGTCAGGGCATTGACAATACCGGCAATACGCTTGCCACTGGTATATTCAGCATAGGAAATAACCTCAGGAATCAAAGCCCACATATAACCTGTAGCCACGATAACACCTGTTGACTTGATGAACTGTGCAATATAAACCAGCGTGATATAATCCTTTATTGGTCCCATCTTGCTGATGAAATAAAGCATCGCCATACCCACGATGGCCACAGTAAGGAAGATGTAGAACATATTCTTCTTGCCTACCTTTTTCTTGATGGCAGGCACCAGCGGCATAAAGATGAAGGATGGCAGAGAACCCAAACCCATGAAGAGCGCCATTTCGATAGGGAGATCCTTGGCTGCTGCGAGCATGGCTACCAGGATTGGAACACCTGCCGATACACAGAGTCCACCCACATTTGCCATGAACATACGTACAGAGGTGAGAATGGTTATCTCATCTGTATCGCGAGTCAGCGAAGAGTTCAAGGCTCCGTAAGGCACATTAATCAATGTATAGAGCATTGACAAGCCTACGTATGTTACGTAAGCATAGATGAGCTTGATGGTTTCTGTCTGTCCCTCCATACCATTCCAGAAGCAGAGGATGGCAAGTACGGTGAGTGGCAAACCCGCCAGGACGAGATATGAACGATACTTACCCCAACGTGGATTATGCTTATCTACATAAGTTCCCACCAATGGGTCCCAAAGTACATCGACCATGCGAACCACCAGGAACATGGTGGCAGCCACACCCGGATTGAGTCCGTAGATGTCGGTGTAGAAGAACAACAAATACATACAGATGGTCTGGTAGATGAGGTTTTGTGCCAAGTCGCCAGATCCGAATCCGATGCGTTGTAGCCAATTCAGTTTGTAGAATCCCTTAGATTCCTGTGATACAGTTGTCTGTTCCATATTTTATTCAGTCATTAAGTTTACACCTTATTATATATATATAACATAAAAGATGCATATAATATATTTACTTCAATTTCTCTGCGGCAAACTTGCCCATTGCCTCATATCCCTTCGGATTGAGATGCAGCCAGTCGTCAGAATACTCAGCCTTCAGACGCTGAGGGTCTTTCGGATCGCGGGTCAGCTCATCGAAATCGATGACCTCGTCGAAGGCACCACTTTTTCTAATCCATTCGTTCACGGTCTGTCGCATCGCCTCATGCCAGAAAGAATACCATCCGTTGCCCTTGGTTGGGGTAATGGTTCCGCCATACACCTTGATTCCCTTTGCCTTGGCTTTCGCTATCAGCACCTTGTAGCAGGCAATCAGGGTATCTGTTACATGCTCATAATTTCCACCGCAGCAACCGATATCGTTGGTTCCCTCGAAGATGATGAGCTTATCTACACCTGTCTGTCCCAGGATATCACGGTCGAAACGTTTCATAGCTGGTTCGCTCAATCCACCTTGCACTACACAGTTGCCGCCGATACCGAGATTCAATACGCCGTATGGCTTCTCTGCATTCAGAGCATCCGAGAGGAAATCGGTCCAGCGGTTCTGATGGTTAGTAGTACTTCCACGGCCATCGGTAATAGAGTTTCCGAGGATAGCCACCACTGGGGTAGCCTTATCGGTCTTCACATCAATGGCAGAAAGATTGTACCAGTGGTCAGCCTTTTCCTGCTTATCGAAAGCTGCATCTGCAGGTTTCACCGCCTTGCCCTTTACATTACTTACTATATAAGAGGTAGTACGTGAACCACGATGGGATGTTGCATTCACTGGAGTCTGCTTGCCATAGTCGATGGTAATCGTGAGGCGCTGTCCACTCTTCAAGGCATATTTCAAATCATCTGAGAAGATAGCCTTGCCTGGAGCGATGGTTACATTCTTCTTGCCATTGAATTTAAGATACTTCACCGTCTTGGTCTGAATTCCCCAATTGCTTGGAACATCAGTATCTGCAATATACACCGATTTGATTTCCACCGGTTCCTTGCTCTGCTCATTGCTGAGCTTCACTCTGAGTTCCTCTCCGCCAAAGGAAACATGAACTATCTGTCGACAAGAACGGTTGCTCAAGCTTTCCTTAGGCATATCTCCTTTACCAGTCCATTCAACAGCAGTCGCCCAAGAACCCTTCCACACTTTCTGTGCGAAAGCCAAGCTACTACTTCCTGCCAGCAAGAGAGCCAACAATAAAATCTTTATTGTTTGTTTAGTCATTGTTTTACATTTTTGTTAGTCACAATTCGCTATTCACGATGCAAATGTACAAAAAACTATTGAAAGCTCTTTAATATCTAGTTACCAGAACGTTTCTATTTGTTTCATAGACAAAATAAAAGCATAAAAGACAAAGAAACAAAAGGAAACGAAACATATTATCGCATTTTTATTTGTTGCTTTCGCAGTTTTTTACTACTTTTGCAGCAACAATAACCAAACAAGAACAAGTAAACGACCAAAAATATGAAGTATACCAGGAAATGCCTTGCGGCACTTATCGCACTCCTCGCCTCACTCATGCTATGGGCTGATGGTGGCGAATTATTCACATCTGGCAAACTGTCCAGTTCGCTCATCAATTGTGTCGTACAAGATAAGTACGGATACATTTGGGTAGGTACGGAATATGGACTGAGCAAGTTTGACGGCTACAGATTCACCAACTATCTGCACGACGAGAAGGATACGACATCCATCACAGACAATATCATTTCAGATCTCCTTGTTGATAAGAAAGGTGACCTGTGGATAGGTAGTGCCAAGGGACTGATGCGCTATAATTATGAGACGAATGACTTCACTCGTCTCAATTTTCCTGATGGCAGAAAGCCACGCATCTACTCTATCGTAGAAAATCACTGTGGTGATATTCTGCTGGGAACTGCCGGCTACGGACTTTATTCCGTAAAGAAAGCAGCTTCTGACAAAGCAGCAGATAAGCAGTTCCTGATTAAGCAGGAAAGACAATACGCAGAGCGCGACTTCGACGTATTCTTTACCCATATCTATGAAGACCAGCACCACTATCTATGGCAGAGTAGTCACCTATCCACCTTTACCCGATTCATCGAAAACAAGGGAAAGGTGAACCGCAAAGACTTCAAATCGCCATACGGAGCGCCAGTGGCTTTCATACAGCATCGTCCACAAACCCTGCTCATTGTATGTATGTATGGCATCATCTATTATGACTATAAGACGGGCAGAATAGCAGATGCCGGCTACGACTTTGGCACCTACGCCAATAACGTAACCATCAATAATGCAACCTTCGACCATGAGGGAAATCTCTATATCAGTACCTCTGAGCATGGAGCATTGCTGATCAGGAAAGGAAGCAACCGGGTGGAGCAACTGGAAAGCAGCAACAGTAACTTCGATCTATCCACCGCCTTCGTTAATGACATCATCGAAGACAAGGACAACAACCTCTGGATAGGATGCTATAAAAAGGGACTCTATCTCATCAACCAACGCCAACAGGCTTTCAACTCATGGAGTTTCTCAGCACAAAACTATATAATAGGTAGTAGTGTATCCTCGATTGCGCCAGGCGATAGAGGAGAAACATGGTGTACCGTACAAAACAGTGGCGTCTTCTGCTTTGATGCTTCAGGAAAGATTATCGCTCATCCTCAATCACCAGCCGGAACCTGTATCATCTACAAAGACAAGCGTGGCAGCTATTGGATCAGCAATAGTAGTGCACTCTACAGCTATAATCCATATACTGGAGCTTACCAGCAGAAAATCAGCTTTACCAGTGCCGGCATCTATTGTATGACTGATGACAACCAGGGAAACCTCTACATTTCGGTCTACAGTAAGGGACTATATATATATAATGTGGAAACCGGTAACGTAAAGATCCTCAATATGAGTACCCGAGGTAAAAAAGGTTACCTCTGCAACGACTGGGTTCGCAGTATGGCTCTTGACCACACCGGACATCTATGGATTGGTACAGCCAACGGTGTATCCTGCCTCAACACGCAGACACTCAGCTTCAAGGATTTCGGATGGCACAATATCCTAAAAGACAAGCAGATAAATGGCATTTGCGAAGGAAAGGACGGAGACATCATGATGGGTACTGAAAAAGGACTCTATCTCTTCGACCGCAAAAAGAACAAGGTGGTAGACTTCCCTCACGCTGAAGCATTAACAGGCAAGCAGACATGTGGTATCGTAAGAGACCACAAGGGCGACTATTGGGTTAGCACAACCATGGGAATCTGGCAATATGACACAAACGCCAAACGATTCATCGGACACATCAATGGCAACGGACTCACCACACGTGAGTATGTATTAGGTTCTGCCATGCATACATCCGATGACATGGTAGCCTTCGGCACAAGCGACGGCATCACCACTTTCTATCCTAATGTGGTGAGAGCCAACAAGATGGAGATGGGTAACGTATACCTTACCAACTTCATCAAAGCCGGAAAGGCAACCAATTGTCTCAGCGACAACTTCAAGATACCATACTCAGAAAACTCATTCACATTGGAGTTCTCTCTGCTCAACTATAAGAACACTGACAATATCAGTTTCCAATATCGCATCAATGGCGGCAACTGGAGCAGCACCAACGAGGGAACTAATGCCGTATCCTTCAACAAGTTGAAGCCTGGCAATTACAAGCTGGAAGTAAGAGCCACCAGCAATGGTCAATATTCGAAGAAGCCAACTGTCATCAACATCAAGGTGTGTAACCCTTGGTATGCATCACCAGAGGCCTATCTTCTCTATTTCCTGGCCATCGTGAGTGCTGTTTTTTACGTATTCTATACTTACGAACGCCGTCGCAAAGCAGACTTAGAAGAAACCAAGATGCAGTTCCTCATCAATGCCACTCACGACATCCGTTCACCGTTGACCCTGATTATGGGACCTCTCAACAAGTTGAAGAATAGACTAGAAGACGCAGAGAGCAAACAGGATATCGACATGATAGACCGCAATGCCAAGCGACTTCTGCTCCTGGTCAATCAGATTCTTGACGAGCGCAAGATAGACAAGAACCAGATGCACCTGCATTGCCAGAAGACCAACCTTAAGGAGTTCCTGCGTGGCATAGTATCTCTCTACAACTTCAATGCCCAGGAACGTAGCATCACTCTTAGCCTGAAGGAGGACGAGACCCTAAACGAGGAAGGCAACCTGCAAGTATGGATAGACCGCATCAACTTTGACAAGGTTATTTCCAACTTACTCTCCAACGCCATGAAGTATACCTCGGATGGCGGTGATATTACGATTATCATAGGAAAGAATGAGAAGAGTGCCATCATCAAGGTTGAAGATACAGGTATCGGACTGAAGGAAGAAAAGACTGACCGCCTCTTCGACCGTTTCTATCAAGGCAATAACAACAGCGACATTCATATCGAGGGAACCGGAATTGGTCTGAACCTCTGCAGAGCCCTCGTCAAGATGCATGGAGGAACTATCAGAGCCTATAATCGCACCGATGGAATCAAGGGTTCCTGCTTCGAGGTAAACATTCCATTGGGCAAGGAACACCTCAAGCCAGAGGAGATCCTGCAGGAGGATGGCACAAAAACGGCCGAATCCACCGGTAAAAGAACGCAAGCCAACCGCAATTTCAATATCCTGATAGTAGATGACGATGCAGAGATTGCACATTATATCAAGACCGAACTGAGCGACTGGTATCGATTTGAACATGCCTGCAACGGAAAGGAGGGTCTCAAGATGTTGCTCACCAGCAAATATGATCTCGTGATAAGCGATGTGATGATGCCGGAAATGGATGGTGTTACCATGCTCAAGAAGATAAAGAGTAACACTAACGTAAGCGATATTCCAGTCATCCTGCTCACCTCCAAGAGCGAAGTAGAAAACCGACTAGAGGGATTGCGTAAGGGTGCTGATGCCTTCCTGGCGAAGCCTTTCAATATGGAAGAACTTCATATTCTCATCGACAACCTGGTAGACAATGTCCGACGCATCCGTGGCAAATACAGCGGCGCACAGGGACAGAAAGCTAAGATAGAGCAGATACAGGTGAAGGGCAACAACGACGCTCTCATTGAGAGAGTGATGAAATATATGAACGAGCACCTGGCCGACCCAGACCTCAACGTTGAAAAACTGACAGAGGATGTAGGCATCAGCCGTGCCCAACTGCACCGTAAGCTGAAAGAAATAGCAGGCGTCTCTGCCGGTGAATTCATCCGTAACTTACGATTGGAGCAAGCTGCACGTCTTATTGAAGAAGGACAGATTAACATCACGCAAGTAGCTTATTCTGTGGGATTCAACAACCAGACTCACTTCTCTACAGTGTTCAAGAAACACTATGGCATATCACCAAGGGAATATGCTGAAACAAAAAGAAAAGAGAAATAAACAACAAATAAAAGAGAATAAGGTATTTTTTCGTATCTTTGCAGCAGAAACAATAATAATACAAATTAACAATCTACAAAGATATGAAGAAATACCTTATTTTATTAATTACAGTACTTACATCACTCCATGTTTCTGCACAGAGTGATGGCTCACAGTTATGGCTAGGAAAGCAGTATGCTAACTCATGCCAAGTCATCTCACAGTTGCCCGATGATGCAACAGCCAAGATTGCCAAGCAGGAGTTGGAAAACAACTGGCGTGGCAAGAATGTTGAGCTAAAGATAGACAAGGCTCTGAATCTTGGCGAGGGCTATAACCTCTATGCCCGTCCTGCACAGCAAGGCGACAACATTCAGTATGAAGCAACTATCACCGCCAGCAATCCTATCGGCTTGCTCTACGGTGCCTACGAGCTGATTCGACTTCAGAACACCGATGCCTACAACACAGGTAGCGGCAATCAACAGAACTTCAGTAAAGCTATAGATGAAACCGAGAAACCACAAGTGGGTCTCCGCGTCCTCAACCATTGGGATAATCTCGATGGCAGCATCGAACGTGGCTATGCCGGCAAGAGCATCTTCAAATGGGAAGAAATCAAACTCGGCAAAAACGGCAAGGGTGGCAGCATCAGCAAGAGTCTTCACGACCGTCTCATCACCTATGCCCGTGCCAACGCATCGCTCGGAATCAACGGAAGCGTACTGAACAATGTAAATGCATCACCAAAAATGATGACTGCTGAATACATTAATAAGGTGAAGGTCATCGCCAACATCCTGCGTCCATACGGAATCCGAGTTTATCTCAGCATCAACTTTGCTTCTCCTATGGCATTGGGCTATACCAAGACTGCCGACCCACTGGATAAGAAGGTTCAGCAGTGGTGGAAGAAAAAAGCAAAGGAAATATATGCTACCATCCCTGACTTTGGCGGATTCCTGGTAAAAGCCAATTCTGAAGGCCAGCCTGGTCCTGGCGATTACCACCGCACCCATGCCGATGGAGCCAACATGCTTGCCGATGCCGTCAAACCATACGGTGGCATTATCATGTGGCGAAGCTTTGTTTATGGTGCCAACCATAAGGGAGAAGACCGTGTAAAGCAAGCTGTCAGCGAATTCAAAGGTATGGATGGCAAGTTCCGTGACAACGTAATCCTACAGTCAAAGAACGGCCCGCTCGACTTCCAGCCTCGTGAGCCATACGCTCCTATCTTCGACAACATCAAACAGACTCCACAGATAGCAGAACTTCAGATTACCCAGGAATATCTTGGTCAGTCTAAGCACCTCACCTATCTCGCCCCAATGTGGAAGGAATTCTTTGATTTTGTCAATCCAAACAAACTGGTTGGAATCTCAGGTGTAGCCAATATCGGTGATGATGCCAACTGGTGTGGTCATCCTTTCTCACAGGCAAACTGGTATGCTTTCGGCAGATTGGCATGGAATCCTTCACTTACAGCTGAAGAGATTGCTCATGAATGGCTCGTACAGACCTACGAAAACCAGGATGAGAAGTTCACCAAACCTGTAGAGATGATGATGATGACCTCACGTGAAGCTTGCGTCAACTATATGATGCCATTGGGCTTACATCATATCTTCAAGTTCGATCACCACTACGGTCCGGAACCTGATGGTTTCATTGCAAGTTATCCTCTGGAATGGTGCCCAGTATACTATCACAAGGCAGATGCTCAGGGTGTAGGTTTCGACCGCTCATCCAAAGGTACAGATGCCGTAGGTCAGTATCCGGAACCATATCGCAGTCTGTATGACAACATCGCAACTTGCCCTGAGGAATATCTCCTCTGGTTCCATCATGTGCCTTGGACTTACAAGATGAAATCAGGAAGCACCCTCTGGCAGGAACTTTGCATGAAGTACAACATGGGTGTAGCGATGGTAGAAGTATACCGCGACTTCTGGCATACCTCAGCCAAGCAGTATATGAAGGGGCATGAGCAGGAATGGCAACATACCGATTCATTGCTCAATGTGCAGTTGGAAAACGCCAAGGAATGGCGCAATACCTGTCTCAAGTATTTTCAGACATTCTCTAAAATGAAGATTTATGAATAAGATCGTATTATCTTTTCTAGCATTATTATGCTGCATCAATATACAAGCAGGAGTGAAACTGCAGAAGCAAGGCTCCGCAACCCAGCTTGTTGTCAATGACAAGCCGATGCTTCTCCTGGCTGGTGAGTTAAGCAACTCTGCCGCAACGAGTCCTGCCGACATCAGAAAAGCATTGAAACAGATGAAGAATAGCGGAGTCAACTCCGTCTTCGTTCCTGCATATTGGGAATTTGTAGAACCTAATGAGGGCAAATATGATTTTGCACTCGTAGACAGCGTCATCACAACTGCCCGTAAGCATGACTTGAAGATTGTCTTCCTATGGTTCGGTGCCTGGAAGAACTCCATGAGCTGCTATGCTCCACTATGGGTAAAGGAAAACACCAAGCGTTTCCCTCGTTCACTCACAGAGAACGGTAAGCCATTAGAGATATGCACAGCCTTCAGCGATAACCTGCTTCAAGCAGACAAGCGAGCATTCTGCGAACTGATGAAACACATCAAAGCTGTAGACAGTCAAGAGAATACCGTCATCATGATGCAGGTAGAAAACGAAATCGGCATGCTCGAATCTGCCCGCGATCATTCTCCTCTTGCCGAAAAAGCTTACAGACAACCCGTTCCTGCTTCATTGCTCAAGGCACTCAAGCTCAAGAAGAAAGGAACATGGGCAGAAGTTTTCGGAACAGACCGTTATGCTGACGAGAAATTCCAAGCATATTATTATGCCAAGTATGTAGAGCAGCTAGCCTCAGCCGGCAAAGCCATCTACAATATTCCGATGTATGTAAATGCAGCAATGAACAGCCGTGGCAGAAAACCAGGCGAATACCCTTCTGCCGGCCCACTTGCCCATCTGATTGACATCTGGAAATGTGGTGCACCAAGTATCGATATTTTTGCACCAGATATCTATGATACCGGTTATAAGGGATGGGTAGAGAAATACAAGCGTGCCGACAATCCTTTCTTCACTCCAGAAGTGAAATGCGATATCAATAGCGGCGTAAAGGCATATTATACCTTCGGCGAAACAGATGCCATCAGTTTCAGTCCGTTTGCTCTCGATGAAGCTAACTTCAAGGTAAAGAACAGTCTCAGACGTTCATACAAGGTTATCAATCAGCTCTCTCCTCTCCTGCTCCAGCATCAGGGAAAGGGTAAAAACTGGGGATTACTCTTCGACCAGGAAGATAAAGAGCGCATCATTGAAGATGGAGATATTACCATGACCTGCCGCCATTTCTTCACGCTACCATGGGATCCTCGCGCTACAGATGGGAGTAAATGGCCAGAAGGCGGTGGCTTAATCGTGAAACTAGCCAAGAACGAATACATCATAGCTGGTAATGGTATCGTCGTAGTTTTCCAAAGTAAGACAGAAAAAGCGCAAGCTGAAGAAAAGAAACTCGGTGAGGACGGATTTGTTGACAACGGTGGAACCGAAACAAAGAAACAAACCGCAACTTTCAAAGGCAAACGTATCGGTATCGGATATGTTGACCAGGTTGAAGTAGACAAAAACGGTAAATTACAGTTTATCCGCCGTGATAATGGCGATCAGGACCACCAGGGACGCCATGCCCGCATCTCATGTGGCGACAATAAAATACTCCACATCAAGCTATACGAATACTAAAACGTCTATATATAATAAGGTATAAAGGGGATTTGCTGCTGCGTATCCCCTTTTTTTGCCCTAATATGTCGGTTTTATCGTACATGAAACATTTAAAAACACGCAAGATACAAATACTGCACTTTACGAAAAAGGGCATATCTTTGCAGCAGAAAATCAATAAAAACAAAATTCGTATATAAACCAACGAACGAGTTTTAAACCAATTAAATCATAAAAACCAATTAATCATGAAACATGCAGGTAATGCTTTAAAGTACCTGTCTTTGCTGTTTATATTCGTTGCATTCCCATATCAGACTGCAGTGGCTCAAAACGGTAATGTAAAAGGTACAGTAGTCGCAGACGATGGCCCAGTCATTGGAGCGACAGTTCGTGTTAAGGGGCAACCAAACTCAGCTACCGTCGCCGACCTAGATGGGAACTTCGTATTGAAGGCTCCTAAAGGTGCAACTTTCCAGATTTCTTATCTTGGCTACAAGGATAAAGAAATTAAAGTTGGCAATGGTCCTATTGATGTAACTTTGGAATCAGATGCCCAGGCTCTGAACGAAGTTGTCGTCGTAGGTTATGGTATCATGCGCATCCGCGGTACCAACTCTTTGAATGCCACTTCCCAACCTATCTTCGTTATTGATGGTGTCATCATCGACTCCGATGGTTCTGACAATGGTAACAGCAACCCATTCTGAAGTCACTCATCGCCCCTACCCTCGTAGTAGAAAGTGATGGCGACATTGCCAATGTTCTCTCTGGCGATGCATTCTCAGTGGTGTATCGCCCTCTTTCGTTATAAATTGTTAAGAAAACAAAGAAATAAGTCAATAAAAGTACAACGGATTCATATTTTCACTATTTTTGTGCAACGTTAGTACAAAAGCCATTTGCTTGTATCATTCAAATGCGTACTAGCCGATAATACCGGGGGTTCCGGCGTCTGACTCACACGAAAAGAAGAAGATGAACAAGAGTAAAAGCATAGGCCTGATGCTGGTCTCCGCTATACTACTTTTATGTAGTTGTTCCAAGGAAAACGTGATGAACGAATCATCACAGGTAACTAACCATGAGGTAAGCATTAGCTTCTTCGAGAAAACGATAGAAGATATCTCTTCTGCCTCAGATGTCTCATCGGCACGTATGCATTCCACCCGTGCTGATAACAAAACGACCTTGGCAGCCTGCCACAGGTTTTCAGAACTGGAGGTAGCATTGATACCTATTGATTCCGAGAATGATTCAGGCTATGTCGTAAGACAAGACAGTCTGGGCGATAATTTCGGCAAGGTAACCTTCGATGTTCCTGAAGGCACTTACCACATGGTTGCTGTAGCCGCAGTCACCCCTATGCCTTTGGATAATCGTATTTCCATCAAGTCGGCTACCGAAGTCAGATTTCCGAATGATCAGGTCACCGATATGGTTTATGCCTATAAGGATATTACGGTCAGTCCTCAAGTAAGCAACCAGACTTTTGATGCCACATTGTCACGGGGCGTGAGTGCCTTCGTTCTCAGGAGCTCTATTGAAACTCCATTAAATGTAGCCGGCGAATCCATAGAGATTTCCGGAGATTGCGGTGTGGTATTCAATCCTGCTACCGGCACATGCAAGACAGAGGCTCCTATCCATTACGAAAGAGTATTTGATGCCAAGAAGTACCAGTACAATCATTTATTCTTCACGGTCTATACGCTTTTGAAGGCTGATGATGTAGAGAATCTTCATGTAAAGTCGCAGGCTAAGGACAAGAATGGCAAGGTCATCAAGGAGTGCAATTTTGACAATGTGCATCTGGTAAAGGGTAAGTTAACCCGTTACGAGGGTAATTTCTTCAATAATAGCAGTACCACTTCGTTTACTGTTTCCGAAACGGCATTAACAGAAAGTGAGTATTCCAAGAAATTCTAGAAAGAGTATATCGTATTTATATAAAATAAGGTGTATACTCTTTAGCCTTCGATGATGAAAGGCTAGGGGGATACATCTTATTAGTATAATAAATCTAAAAATTTTTGGTTAGAACTCTACTTTCGCATATCTTTGCACTTAAAAAAAGTGGCACATGTGCCAGAATTTTTAAGTAGTATGAAGGAAATTAAGCGCGAATATTATCTCAACCAACTCATATCAAGCAAACAAAATGGCTTGATAAAGATAGTTACAGGTATCAGAAGATGTGGCAAATCATATCTTCTATTCAAGTTGTTTAGAGATCATCTCCTGGCAGATGGCATTTCTCCAGATCATATTATATCTCTGGCTTTGGATGATATACTGAACGATGAATACTGTGACCCCAAGAAACTGCTACACTATATTAAAGGTAACATCAAAGATTCTGAAATTCATTATGTCCTATTGGATGAAGTTCAAATGGTAAACAACTTTGTTGGAGCCTTGAACAGTCTTCTTCATATAGACAATGTGGATGTCTACGTAACAGGAAGCTATTCTAAGTTTCTATCTTCCGACATTGCCACAGAGTTCAGAGGAAGAGGTGATGAAATACGTATTTACCCTCTGTCTTTTTCAGAATATGTATCGGCTTACGATGGCAACAAAGAAGATGCATGGCGAGATTATATTACGTATGGCAGTTTGCCTTTAATCTTGTCTTTGGATACCCAGCAAAAGAAGGTGAGTTATCTGCGTAATCTCTATACTACGGTGTATCTAAAAGACTTGATAGACAGAAATAATGTCAAGAAAAACTTGGAGTTCGACTCTCTTGTTAAAGTAATGGCATCATCGGTAGGCTCACCATGCAATCCGAATAAATTGAGCAACACTTTCAAGAGCGTAAGCAATGCAGACCTGTCTCCGTTAACAATCGACAATTACTTAGGATTCTTGCAAGAATCCTTCCTGATAGAGAAAGCGATGCGGTATGACATTAAGGGGAAAAAGTACATCGGTACATTGTCTAAATACTATTTCGTAGACTTAGGACTGCGCAATAGCCTTCTGGATTTCCGTCAAATAGAAGAAACCCATCTCATGGAAAATGTGATATACAATGAATTACGATGCCGTGGCTATCTTGTGGATGTTGGTATGGTAGAAACTCGTACCCGAACGCCGCAACAAGGAATGATACGCAAGCAATTGGAAGTAGATTTTGTAGTCAACAATGGCTCTAAGCGTTATTACATCCAGTCTGCCCTTGCTCTTCCTGATAAGGAAAAGATAGAACAAAAATCAGCATCACTAAAACATATCTCAGATAACTTCCAGAAGATAATCATAGTAAAGGACAATATTGTTTCTCATCACAATGAAGCAGGCATCTTGTTCATAAGCTTGTTTGATTTTCTTTTGCAACGAAACATATTAGAATAGGCTTCTACTTTAAAAAAGTGGCACATGTGCCATAAATTTTAAGTAGGGGCATCTATTCGAGCCCCCACGCATTTACAGGTAATCCTTTTTTTGCAAAGATACGCTTTTCTTCTGAAAGAAGCAAGGAATTATAGGAAAATGTTTGAGAGTGAGGGAGATAAAAAGAAAAAGGTGTATCCTCGCTTGCCCGATGTATGGGCAAGGAGGATACACCTTATTATATATTATTTCAATCGAAACATGACGGGAATTTCTACGGAGCCGGCAACCACCTTGCCTTCCCCATCAGGAACAAAGCGAGGCATCAGCTTAACTAATCTCAAAGCCTCTTTGTCGAACAGAGGGTCATCGCTTGTCTTCACCGCTCCTGAAGGTGAGACTACTGTTCCTGAGGCATCCAAGGCTACTGTTGCAGTAACTGTTGCTGATGCCGAGGGTGAGCCATTCACCGTAAGTCAGGAAGATGCACCTTATATTTATATAGTCATTCTGGCTGTTTGCTAAAAGCCTTATATCTTACTTAACTACTTTTTTACCATTAATAATATAAACTCCACAGCTAAGAGCATTCAAGTTTTCCCCAGCATATCTACCATCTATAGTAAATATCTTTTTACTTGCAGAAGTAGTATTAGGCATCAACATGTCGTGTATACCAGAGATAATATTTTCTGTACTACCGCCCATGAAATCGAAATCGATGGTACCGTCAGCATTTTGAACAATGTTGGTAATAGACTTACCCATCAACTTACTTCCATCAGCTTTAGCATTATAGACCATGGCAAATGGTTCTGATGTGTCGGTCAAGCTATTATTTCCATCTGCAGGATACAAATCAGTACGCTCATCATCTTTAATCGAATTATCTGCATGGAATATGGTACAACGCTGGTGATCATTGTCGTATTTAGCATACTCTTCACCATACGTAGCACTATAGTTTACATTTGTATTTACATGATTCATCTCCCAAATAATTGGGTCAAAATCCACATGCGTTATCATTAATCCACTACCAGGCAAAGCTTGATCCCATTTATCTTGCTGCTGACGATTCTCTAACAGATAATACTCGTTCTTATTAGCTTCATTATAAATGATGAAAGTCTGACCATATTGACCAGAAGGACGCATACCTTTTACTGTTGTAGGTTTATCCAACACATAAGGCTCTAACCAACCAGCATAAAATCTTTCGTATGCAGTATAGTTGGCCGGATTATAACCACGTCCATTTCCATTATACGAGCCCGTATCCATAATATCCCAACTTCCCATACCATAATTACCACTGTAATTTACATCATACATATCTGCAAATCCCAGACAATGGGAGAATTCATGGCAAATCGTACCTATTCCATCAGGAAATTCTTTCAACTGATAAGTACCTGTGAAATTGTTTCTAATGATAGTGACAGACTGCTCACTACCGCAAGCATAAGTATCTACTTTAACATCACCGAAAGTCAACTGACTTCCCCATTCAGTATATTGTAGTTGATACTCATGGGGCCAAACAGTATCTTCGTCACCACCTGCAGCCTCACCTTGACCAGCATATAAGACAAAGACCTGATCAACTTCTCCATCTCCATCCCAATCATAGTCAGCAAAGTTTACACCAAATTTCTCACTAGCCTGCATACAAGCTTGCGCTACCATGGTGCCAGGTTTGCTATCGTTGCTACCATCCTTGGTATGTGCCCCATAATAAGCATAATCATTAGGTAATTTTACTGGACCTACAACATCAAAATCCAGCTCAAACTGTCCGTTACTTTGAGCAAGGAAATAATCTTTTACACTACCTACATGCCCATAAGGAGTAGTAAAGCCTGTTTGATTAGCTAAGTTCTGATAGTATTCAAGATTATGACTAGTCTTAAACTTTTTGTTTTGAAACTCAGCAAGAATAATCAATCCTTTTTTCTTACCAAGATAAGGGATATGATCAGGATTACCTAAGCTAGCACGAGAAGTACTATTCTTTTGTCTTCTCCTTGTACGCGCCTTAGCTACTACATCTCTTCCCTTCTCTGAAAAAGGAGTAAATTCTTTTAACTCAATGTTACGGAAGGAATGAGCATCAGGATCAACAATATAGCAATCGCCATTCTCTCCCTGCCAATAACTTTTGAATTCGTCACCCTTCAGTTCTGCAAGAACAAATGTTCCGTCCTTCAACTTTATAGGTTTCTTGGTTCCTTTTTTAGCAGGAATGGCAAAAGCCACCATACCTAAGGAAAAGAAACAAGAAAGCAATAGTAATCTTTTCATTAGCATATTAAAATCCTTAATAAAAAAAACAAAAAGGCTCCAGCTGGATTTTCCAACTGGAGTCAATTTAATTATGATGTTGGAAACATGCATATCCCAACATTATTATTTGAGAGAGAATATAGGCTTAATTGTCTTCTGCAAGAAAGGAAGAACAGTCTTCTTACTATTCTTAGCTTTCTTTACAGCCTTGAATGCTCTAGCCTTGTTAGCTTTTGCACCAGCTTCACCAGTAAGCTTCAAGGTATTCAACTCCATGCTAAAAGCTCCCTGCTCTACATGATAAGCCAAGTAGAAACTGAATGTACCATCAGCATACTTACTATCAAAACCCTTGCCTGCTTCTACAGCACCCAAGGTTACCAAGTCGGTAGCATAAATTGTACCATACTGCTTATCAGCTTCACCTGTCTCACAGTGGTCAACTACAATAGTACCATTGTCATCCATGGTAAAGATCAAGCCCTCGTTTGCTTCGCTGTTTGCCCATGGAGCAACCTTATAGCGAGAAGGATTCTCTGTATCCTGATAAAGAACTACTTCATCCTGACCTTCATAGAAAGAACTTCCATCTTCATTGTAAGACTTTGCACCGTATGTATAAATACCAGTGTAGAGAGCCTTCCAGGTGTCTTTCTTCGCATCACCTGTGGTGTACTTGAAAGAAACGGTCTTGTAATCCTGAGCTTCACCCTTATAGAAAGATACAACTACCAAAGTATAGTCACCAGCCTCCATTTCAGAAGCATCGAATCTAACTTCACCGCTTTCCTTTACTTCCTGAACATTCTGATAAGAACCATCCTTAATTGCATTAAAGATTTCCTGGGTCAACTCGCCAGGAACCAAGGCTACATTAGCTGAAGTTACATCAGCACCCAAGGTAACGTTAGCAAGAACTGAGGTCTTATTCTTTGGATCAACAAACTTTCCTGCATACGCAATATCACAAGTTACATCCTTACGGTCATATCCATCAAGATAGATATATTCATAACCATTTGCAAAGACACCCTTACTGATAAAATATACCAAAGGCAATGTTATGATACCCTTTTCCTCATCAAAAGAACCATATATTTTCTGTGTATTCTCCTTACCCAAAGAAGCAAGATATGCATCCATGTCAGCAACCATTACATCCTCATCATATTTTGAATGATGATAACCGGTAGACTGAACTGGTGTTGAAACAATACCTGTATTCTTGTCATAGTTCATTACCAAAGAGGTACCAGCCATGCACTGGTCAATACGGAACTGATATTCATTTGTCTCAATTGTATTGTGACGTACATAGAACTTCAGACCAGCATCATCACCTTGCCAGAACAGAGACATTTTAAATGTTGCAGTACCAGCAGAGTTGAATGGAGCCCAATCAGACCACTGTGTGGCACCAGCCTTGAATGTAAAAGTACCGTAGCCATATTCTGTTGAGTAGCTATCATCTGCAATAGAGAGAGTCATCTTCTCATATTTACCAAAAGTAATCTTGCTAGGATCGTATGAGATAGCAACTTTTGCAGTTTTCTCACCAGCCTTGAATTCTACATTAGATGGAACAGTAAAGATGCTTCCTGCTTCCTGCTCTGCTTTCAAAGGAACAGAAATTGCCTCATCTGCATTAACACGTGAAATAGGAACCTCAAAGGTTGTTGCCTTGGTGGAAATCTCCATGATGCTGTCCAACTCGCTGCTGAAATATACCTGATTTCCAGTAACGGTAGCCCAATCATAGTCATCGCTTGAGCATGCTGTCATAAACAATGACAGCATGGCGATGAGTGACAAATATATTTTATTCAATTTCATAATTGTTCGATTTTAGAAACGTTATGTATTGTATCTCTACTTGGTCTTTGGAGCACCATATTTACCTTCTGGTGATGGACACTCTACTGTCTTTGTTGGATCAGGATTGTTCTTACCCTCCAAAGCAACATTTGACTGAACCTCAGTTGTTGGAATAACAAAGTTCCAGTTTGGCTTGATTCCCTCGCAGTTCAATTTCAAGATATCTGCAGTACAGTTAGTACCAGCATAGTTCTGCATAGTACCTACCTTCAGACGCTTTGCAATTGGGAATGCATTACCCTCACCCCAGAACTCAATGCGCATCTGGTTGAGAGCCTCAATCTGGAAGTCACGCAAATCCTGAGCCTTTGAATTGAAGTTAGGATCGCGATAGGTCTGCATGAAACTTGTAAGAATAGCCTTACCTGCTTCCACACTCTCGGAAGCTGCTGTAGCGATGGCATTGATGAAGTACATCTCCTCAACACGCATAACCGGTACATCTACAGCTGCACCTACCTTGAAGTCCTCCCAGTTTCCACTAGCGCAACGGAACTTCAATGAAGCGTATGCTGGCAACTCATCCTCAATGAATTCCTTGTCACGGCAAGTCTGATATTCATAGTAGTTGTACTTCTCCGGATCCAGGAATACATGCTTACGGAAGTCTGAAGTACCAATCTTGTCATACAAAGACTTATCAATCATAGGCTTGGTCAAAGTTGAGTAGCCCCAACCGTCCTCATTAGACACCCAACCTATCAAGTTGCAGAGGTTACCCATATTCTCGGCAGAATAAGTGAGATACCACATCCAAGAGTTGCAAGCCTTTGTGAAACCAGACTTAGGATCAGTCCACTCAGTCTCACTCATTGGCTGAGCCTTTGATGTTTCAATAGCCAGGCGGGCATATTTAGCAGCATTTGCATAATCCTCATCCCACATGTAAACCTTTGCCTTGAGACCATATACTACTGCCAAAGAAGGAACCTGCTTGGTCTTAGGAGTAAAGTTCTTCAGGCAACTCTCAGCCTTATCAAGATCAGAGAGGATGAAAGCAATCATCTCATCATGTGGAACACGTGGATTGTTCTTTGCCTCATCAGGAGTTGTTGTTTCCAGCACGAAAGGAACTGTCAAGCCCTTAACTGCAGATACATCTGTATATTTGTTCTCTATAGGCTCGTAGAATGCAGTCAGCATAAAGTAGTCAAATGCACGGCATGCATAAGCAATACCAGCATAACCCTTCTGTGCATCAGTTGCATTTGGATCCTCGATATTAACGGTAGAGATAATATCATTTGCCGACTTGATGAACTTATATAAAGTAAACCAAGGCAAGTATGATTCTGCTGAATTTGGACCAACATTGTAACTCAAAGTGTTAAATCCTAAATACCAGTCGTAACCTACGTTGTCACCGCCAGGATACATATCACCCATAAGTTCTGTTTGCGCAATCATAAACATAGGGTATGCCATATCAATCTCCTCTACCTGTGATCCGTAAACCAGGTAGCCCTGACTCATCTGAGAAGGAATACCATTTACGGAACCCTCCAAAGCACTTGCTGACTGACTGATTTGCGTAGAAGTAGCAACACTCTCCTTTGGGAAAGTCTCATCAATACAGCTAGTGAGACCCAAAACTGCAGTCAGCGCTAAAGCTGAATATATTTTATTAATTTTCTTCATTTTTCTCTAATCTAAAAGTTTAGAATGTAACTGTTGCACCTACAGAGATTGTTCTCATTGGTGAATAATAAGAAGCGTTGGTTGCGCCAGAATAAGTCTGACGTGGGTCAAATCCCTTACGCTTAGAGAAGTAGCCTACGTTCTCGCATGCCATATACACACGCAAAGTTTCTAATGAGATTGCACGTGCTACGCTTGATGGCAATGTGTAGCCCAAATTGATATTCTCAATATTCAAATAGCTAGCATCTGTCAAGAAACGTGTAGAACCTGCTCCACCATACAATTCACCGTATTGGAATCTAGGAATATTGCTCTCTGTATTGGTTTCAGACCAAGACTTGTACAAATCCTTATGGAAGTTGTATCCATTGTGGCTTGAGCTTGGTGAAGACATGAAAGTAGCGTATGTACCATCATATCCCTTACCACCAATCTGGAACGAGCAGTTGATAGAGAAATCAAATCCGTAAGCACGAACTGTAGTACCGAATCCACCATAGAACTTAGGGATTGTTGTCTCATTAGTCATATAGTAATCAGCCTCACTGTTCACGTTGGTTGTTGTACGACCTGTAACCTTCTTGTGGGTAACACCCTTATAGGAAGCATCAACAACATTACCATCTGCATCATACAAGATATCTGCACCATTTGCATCCTTCTCATATTCATTCTTATACCAAAGTGACTCACCGGTCTTAGGATCAACACCAGCAAATTCCTTTAAACGCCATGAATACATGGAAGCATCTTCTGTAACGAAGAAACTACCATTTGTATAACCATAGTATGGCTTACCATCTGCATCATAGATAGTAGATGTCTTCTTGTCTGGGTGAATCATGGTGATACGGTTCTTCAATGAAGCAATATTGAAGTTAACGTCCCATGTTACGTTTCTTGTACGAACAGCATTGTAATTCAATGTCAACTCGAAACCGGTATTATACAAGTCACCCACATTGTCGTAGTAGCTGCTGTATCCCAAAGATGGAGCAACGGCAAAACTGAACAACATATCTGTAGTCTTACGATAGTAATACTCCAAAGAACCACTGAGCTTGTTCTTGAACAAAGAGAACTCAACACCAGTATTGAAGTTGGTATTCTTCTCCCAAGTGATATCTTCTGTACCCTTTGAGTAGAAAGAAGTACCAATATTGCCATCAGAGTTGGTAATCTGGTAAACATCTACATAACGGTAAGAACCGATATTATCATTACCCTGCTGACCAATAGAAACCTTATACTTCAATTCGTCAACAACCGGAGCCTTAAACCACTTCTCCTTATTGATGAGCCAAGCTCCACCTACAGACCAGAATGTACCCCAACGATGATCCTTGGCGAAACGTGAAGAAGCATCGGTACGGAGAGATGCAGATGCGAAATAACGGTTGTCATAATCATACTGCAAACGACCGAAGAAACCTTCGTTGTTATAACGTGTCTGATAAGATGATGCACTCTTGCCATCAACTACAGCGCCATCAAGTTCTGTATTTTCATCTGAGAACATCTTTGACTTAGAAGCACCGAGTTCATAGTAGCGTCTATCATAATACTCATGACCAAGTAAAGCTGTTACATTATGTACCTTTGCAATAGTAGTAGTATAGTTCAACAACTGCTGCAAGTTATAGTCATAACTACGCCCATGAGACATAGAAACCAGACCACCAGTAGAGTCAAACTGACCATAGTATCCATTTTGTACGCTGTTACCACGAGTTTCATCAAGATTGTAAGTACCATTAATGGTCAGCTTCAAGCCTGGCAGGAATTCAATATCCATGAAACCATTAGCAGAAGCTGCATTACCCTGGCTGTTACGAGTATTCAACAAGACATCCTGTATAGGGCAGGCATTTGTCAGGAATGGACGTGGAAGACCTGCGTTTGTACCATCTCCATAGTCGCGCATGGTAATACCATTAGCATCAACCTTAGGAGTACCATCAGCATTACGGATAAAGAGCGGATAGATTGGTGCAATCTGAGAAGTACAAGCCCAGATATTACCAGTACTTGAAGAATTACCATTGTCTGACAATGAATTACTGCTGTAATGAGAGAAAGACAAGTTTGCACCCACCTTCAACCATTTCTTTGCCTGGTAATCTGCACGCATACGTCCAGAAAGACGTCTCATATTAGACTTATATGTGATACCCTCATTGTCAAGGTAACCCAAAGAAGCATAGAAGTTAGACTTCTCATTAGCTGCATTGATAGAGAGGTTATACTCCTGGCGCTTACCAATACGAGTACCTTCATCCTCCCAATCATCAGGAGTAATCCAATAATCCTGCCCCTTATAGTTTACAAGGCGACCCAATGTTGCATTAGGATTCATACGGCCATTTGAGCCAACAAGAACCTGACCATCAGGCACAGTCCAGATATTATAACCAAGACCACCTGATGTTACTTCACCAAGAAGAGCAGCATTAGCAGCCTTCCAGGCAGCATCAGCATCCATGCCATTGCTCATATAATTATTCTTCAATGCAGCATACTGCATCTCGTAGTACTCAGCAGGGTCTGTGATAACGTCATAATGCTGCAAAGCACGGCTATTCCAACCATACTTAGCATCGAAAGTGATTTTTGCATCGCCAGCCTTCTTAGCCTTTTTGGTAGTAATCATGATGACACCATTAGCACCACGAGCACCATAAAGAGCATTAGATGCTGCATCCTTCAATACTGTCATAGACTCAACATCACTAGGGTTAAGATTGCTCAAATCACCGCTATATGGAGCACCATCAACGATAATCAAAGCATCGTTACCTGCGTTCAAAGAACTAAAACCACGGATACGGATAGTAGAAGTTGAACCTGGAGCACCGTTAGAAGAAGTCAACTGTACACCAGGAACAGCACCAGCCAATGCATTAGTAACACTAGATACCTGAGATTTAGAGAGTTCCTCTGAACCTACTACTGTAGCTGAACCTGTAAATGCTGATTTCTTAGCTGTACCGAAGGCAACAACCATCACCTCGTCTAGAGAATGATTGTCTGCATCCAGAACAATCTTCATGTTCTTGCCTGCCTTTACAGACTTGCTCTGCATACCAATATAAGTAATTTCCAGCTTGGCACCAGCTGGAGCGCTTAATGAGAAGTTACCGTCAATGTCGGTAACTGTACCTGTGTTAGTTCCTACAACCTTGATAGAAGCACCGATAATAGGGCTACCATCTTCAGAAGCAGTAACTTTACCAGAGATTTGACTTTGTGCAAATGCCATGCTCGTACTGAGAGCAAGACCTGCAACTACTGTCATGAGTCTTTTTTCCATAAATCTCCCTCGTTTAAATGAATATATAATGTTTGTTATTTCTTTCTCTCTACATTTTAATGAATTAAATGACCAGCCGTCCCTCAGAGACTTTGGCCTATCATTTGCATCCCACCTCTTGCCCCGAGGTGGAGGGGGAATCGCTCTTTATACGTTATTTTATATAAGAGCCTGTAAGTCTAAAACTTACTTAATTTTAAAGAATATTTTTAATCGGGTGCAAAATTAAGCATTATTTAGGAAACCGCCAAACTTTTTTCAGAAAAAGTTGCACTTAATGCTACATTTTGTTATAAATATCCGATTTTTATGTACTTTTCCTTATAAAATGTAAAGAAATGGGCGACAGTTCATATAAAAAATGTCGCCCATTCAGGATTTTAGCTTTCAGCCTCCAGTTCCTTTCCGAGAACAAAGAGCATATAGAGAGGAATATTCAGTATCTTGGAAACTTCGTTTCGCTCGTATGGCAGGAGACTGGTTCGGAGAGTCCATTTTGGTGTTTTTTTAGCCTCTTTTACAAAAGAGACTCATAATCAGAGGATTACGTATGAAAAATCACATTTTTCGGGGGAATAATGTGGTTTTCCTACACATTTTTCGAAGGAGTTTAAAGAAAGTTTCCTTTATAGAGGAAAGTTTTTTGGGAAAAGTTTCCTCTATAAAGGAAATATCTTACGACTTTTCTTCCTTTATAAAGGAAAATGTTGTATCTTTGCACCCAGATTAACATAAAACGGAAGTTATGGACAAGAGAATAGCAAAACTGCTGATAGCGGAGAACCAAAGGATGATTCAGAATGTGGAGATGGTGAAAAGAAACATCAGCTTCGAATCTCATTCTAACTATGTGCTGGTAGGACTAAGAAGAGCCGGTAAGTCTTACTTGCTATATCAGCGTGCCCAAGAGATGATAGCTCAGGGACATCTGCCAGAGGAAATCCTTTACTTCAATTTTGAGGACGACCGATTGGAAAATCTCCAGCTTTCCGACCTGGATGCCATCAAGCAGGCCTACGAGGAGATGTATGGGCATCAGCCTATCTTCATGCTCGACGAGATACAAATCATTGATGGGTGGGAGAAATTTGCACGCAGACTTGCTGACCAGAAATATAGAGTATATATCACTGGTAGCAACGCCAAGATGCTGAGTAGCGAGATTTCTACTACGCTTGGTGGCAGATATATGGTGCAACCCGTTTTTCCTTTCTCCTTTCAGGAATACTTGACAGCCCAGCATATCTCCTTGCCTGCGCAGTGGGAGTATCTGCAAAATTCTGACCTCAAGAGGGCTTTTCTGGAGTATTTTCATATTGGCGGTTTGCCAGAATTGGTGATTGTTGATAATCAGTTTAAGCGAGAGTGGTTGGGCAATCTATACAGCAAGATTTACTTTGGAGATTTAATTACCAGATACGGAATCCGTAACCCTCTGGCGATGAAGACTTTGATACGTAAACTTTCTGAGAGCGTAAAGCAGCCACAGTCTTATAACAGACTGGCTAATCTGGTTTCTACTGTGGCTGGAAAGGTAAAGCAAGAGACGATAGTGGACTATCTGAGATATATCAAGGACACTTGCCTGGTCTTCTCCATAGAAAACATTTACGCAAAATTACAAGATAGAATGTCGAACCAGAAGTATTACTTTATAGATAATGGTTTTCTGAGTCTATTCCTCTTTGATCCAGAAACATCTCTCTTGGAGAATCTGGTAGCCATTCACCTGCATGAGAAGTATGGGGAAGATCTCTTCTATTATCATGATAATGTGGAGGTGGACTTTTGTCTCTTTGAGCATCAATGTGCTTTCCAAGTGTCGTATAGTATCAAGGATGCTGCTACTCGTGAGCGGGAATTGGGGGCTTTGAATGCTTATCAGAAGAGGTATCCAGGAAGTAGACTTTTTGTTATCACGATGGATGAAGAGGAAACGATAGAACTGGATGACTTGAAGATTGAAGTGATACCAGTATGGAAGTGGTTGCTTACCTCGTAGTTGTTGTTTGATGAATAGAGAGCTACTTTCAAAAATACTCTTCACTCTTCACAAATACGACATAACCAACTGTGTATAAGAGGTTTGCACGGGTGAAGAGTGGCTATGCACTCTTCACCACTCTTCACCTCTCTTCACCCTGTATTTTTTGAGGCTCCGAGATCATTCCATGCTCCCTGCTTCAGCCATCATTGAAGACCAGCGCTGGTCATCAATGATGACCGAGCCTCGTGATAAGTAAGCGGCTCAGCGTTTATCCTCTTGCATCAGGTGAAGAGTGGTGAAGAGTTGAGCTCACTCTTCACCACTCGCACCCCCAGTGTTTATCGGTGTTTCAAGCGATTTGGTGAAGAGTGAAGAGTGAAATCGAGAGTAGGATTTTTACGGGCAAAACAGCTCAAGCTGCACCCCCTATTCCAAATCACGATGATAGTCCTGCCGAAATTTTCCTCCCGACGTATTATTTTCTGCCCGGCAATGGCGCAAAATTGCCCCAGTAGAGGGCAATATCGTGCCATAACCAGGCAATAACTGGAATGAGGCTACTTTTTCGAAAAAATCTTTGGTATATTCCATTTTTATTCTTATCTTTGCAGCGCAGTCCCGGTAAGGCCCTCTCCCAGATTATTCGATGCTGGTGATGACCCCGGGTTTTTTGTTTTTGCAAAAGTACATAAATATTTTGATAGTGACAACAAAAAAGCCTTTTTTCTTTGCTTTTTTTGTTATCTCCCTCACCCTCAAACATTTTTCCAAAATTCCTTGCATCTTTCAGAAGAAAAGCGTATCTTTGCAGAAAAAAGAAACGATGCCAACAATATTTATATTTTTCGGATTCAGATTCATGTTTTATTCTAATGATCATGAACCAATTCATGTCCATGTTATCAAGGATGGAAATGAAGCAAAATACAATGTATCTCCTCTAACCCAGATTTATAATCATGGATTCAAAAAGCATGATATTGCCTTGATAGAATCTATTATTTCTGAGAATGAGGCGGTCATTATAGATAGATGGAAAGAGTATTTTAATCAAAAATAAGATATTATGGAGCAATATAGAGTAAATCGCGTTTGGGTTGACGATGCCCATATTTGGGCAGAAACCCAAAATGGCTGGAAGGCTAACTATCCTTTCAGTCGTTGGAACCGTCTTGCTAACGCCACACCTGCCCAGCGTAAGGCTTTCGTATTGAGTAGATATGGTATTCATTGGCCTGAATTAGACGAAGATTTATGCTTTGAAGGACTGTTCGCAGATGCTGGTATATACAAACCGTCAAATGCAGAAGATACTATTTATTATCAAGCATAATAAAAGTTTTTTTGCAGCAGAAGGATAAGTGAATCATTAAAACCAAGGAGGCAAATATGACAGAGCTAAGAGATAGATACATACGTTTTGACTGGGCTATCAAGCGTTTGCTTCGCCAGAAGGCGAACTTTGGGGTGCTTGAGGGCTTCCTGACTGTGTTTTTGAATGAACCTATCAAGATTGTTGAAATCCTGGAAAGTGAAGGTAATCAGCAGCAGGCTGATGATAAGTTCAACAGGGTTGATATCAAGGCGAAAAATAACAAGGGAGAAATCATTATCGTCGAGATACAGAACACAAGTGAGCTATATTATCTGGAGCGTGTGCTCTATGGAGTAGCCAAAGCTATTACAGAGCATATCAATCTGGGAAATACCTACAAAGAGGTGAAGAAGGTATATTCAATCAGCATTCTGTACTTTGAT
This sequence comes from Prevotella sp. SGI.167, assembly GCF_050313615.1. Classification (NCBI taxonomy): domain Bacteria; kingdom Pseudomonadati; phylum Bacteroidota; class Bacteroidia; order Bacteroidales; family Prevotellaceae; genus Prevotella; species Prevotella sp. SGI.167. The sequence continues at coordinate 192,367 of NZ_JBNPLT010000002.1, forward strand.
CTGGGCAAGGGATCAGACTACATCTATGTGGGACAGAACAATTTCGTGGGCTTGCATACCCAAGACCACCTGATCATCAGTACTAAGGAGAAAGATACGATAGTGAGGAAATCGCCTTCAGAGATATTCCCAACCTATATTCTGGTTCGAGTTAATGAATTCAATAAGGTGGCTAAATCACCATTGGAAGAATGGGTTGAATACCTGAAAAATGGAGTCATCTCTCCAGACACCCAGGCACCAGGTCTGCAGGAAGCTCGTGAGAAACTGAAATACTATTCCATGTCGGATGCAGAACGTTATGCATACGATGAGCACATCAATGCCATCATGATTCAAAATGATGTTTTGGGAAATGCAAGACTGGAAGGTATGGAAGAAGGAAGAACCAAAGAGAAAAATGACATTGCCCGCAAAATGCTGGCTAATGGATTGAGCATAGAGCAGATTGCTTTTATTACTGGTTTGACAGAGCAGGAAATTAAAGGACTATAATATAATAAGGTGTATCCCCTAGCCTTTCATCATCGAAGGCTAAAGAGGATACACCTTATTTTATGATCTCAGCTGATAAGAAACGATACTATGAACGAATCTTGTAGCCGTGGATGCTGTAATACAAAATGTAGAGGAAGCAAGGGAGACAGAGCCAATATGCCTGCTGAGCACCTACTGCATCCTTCAGACTGCCATAGAGCGTAGGAAGAACGGCTCCACCAAACATCGCCATGATGAGCAATGAAGAACCTGCCTTGGTAAACTTACCCAGATCTGCCATTGCCAATGGCCAGAGAGCAGGCCACATCAGAGAACAACCCAATGCCATCAATGAGATGAAATAGATGGAAATCTCGGCTGGGGTAAGAACCACCAGCAAAGCTCCGGCAATTGCCAGGAACGAACAGAGCTTCAAGGCTACTGCCTGACTGATGTACTTAGGAATCAGAATGATACCGCAGATATAACCGATAACAATACCGATAGGAGCTATCCAGGCATAGTTAGCAGCACCAGGCAAACCCAGAGAATTGGCATAATCTACCAATGTACCGAGAGAAACCGTCTCAACACCTACATACAGGAACAGTGCCAGACAGCCCAAAAGCAAGTGAGTGAACTGGAAGACAGAGGTCTTGGTTGCAGCATAAGTGCAGGCAGCAGACTCCTCTTCCTCAGAATCATCCTCTCCGGCAGCCTTCACCTCTGGTAATGGAGCCAGGAATGCCAGAACACCCAAAGCCAGGAAGGCTCCGATGATGATCCAGAATGGCTTGGACAAATCCTCGATTCCGATGAGATGCACATCCTTGCCCAACAGCCATACGATGAACATAGATGGGATTGGCCACGCCAGCTTGTTGCAGATACCCATCATACTGATGCGCTTGGCTGCACTATCCAAAGGACCCAGAATGGTGATGTAAGGGTTGACAGATGCCTGAAGATAGGCATTGGCAGCACCACTTACAAAAGATGCAAGCAGGAACAGAGGAAAACTCTTCTCATCGGCAGAAAGGATGAAGAGATAGAATGCTGCTGCGAAGATGACAAACGACAGTGACATCGTCTTCTTATAACCGATAGCCTTGATGGTGAGTCCGGCAGGATAACCGAAAATAAGGAACGGAATGAAGGTGGCTGCGATGATGAGATAAGAGGCTGCGTTGGAAATACCCAGCGAACCCTGCAATACAGGCACCAGCAAGGAATTAATACCCAGGGCAAAGCCCAAAGAGAAAAACATGATTCCAATGAACGACAAAGGAATCGCAAAACTTTTTGTTGGTTGCATAGACTATTATTTTAGTTAGAAATTTAGGCAAAGATACAACTTTTCTCCACATTCTCCAAAGTTTTATGAAAAAAGTTTTTAAATTTCTTGCTTTTGTTGGTTTTTGTGGCTAACTTTGCATCTATGATGAAAAGATTATTAGTTTTATTAATGGTATTCTGTGCCATATCAACTGTTTCTTCCGCACAGAACTGGGTAGGCACCTGGGCCACAGCTCCGCAAACTGTAGTCAGATCATTTATGCCCTATAATAATTGCATGACTAACCGTTCGGTACGCCAGGTGGTAAAGGTTAGCATAGGAGGTGACGTAATTCGCCTCAAGTTGAGCAACATCTATTCGATGCAACCCGTGGAAATCCGCTCCATCTACATCGCACATGCCAAGGATTCCTTCGCCATCGATGCCAAGACGGCACAATACTTCAAGTTCGGCAACAGCTACAAGACCGTCATCCCTGCCGGCAAGCAGATTGTGAGCGATGCCCTGAAGTTCAATCTCAGAAATCTGGAGCGTGTAGCCATCACCATCAATTATACCTCGGCTCCCGAAGTGCCGACCGTTCACATGGGTTCCCGCACCACCTCCTACATCATGAAGGGAGTAACCAATGCCCACTCCAACTTTGAGAAGGCTTTCAGAGAGAACCATTGGTACAACATCAGCGGCATCGATGTCTATACGATGAGCAACAACATGAGTGCCATCGCCATCCTCGGAAATTCCATCACCGACGGCAAATGCTCTACCGACAATGCTCAGAACCGATGGCCCGACGTGATGTCGGAGATGCTGCAGCTGAAGCATAAGATAACCAATCAGGGTGTGCTGAACCTGGGCATCGGCAACAACCGCATAACCGTTCCGGGTGGCTTCGGTGCCCTCGCCAAGGAGCGCTTCGACCGGGATGTCCTGATGCAGAACGGCGTGAAGAAGGTGATTATCTTTGAAGGCATCAACGACATCGGTGCAGCCAGAAGCGGAAACAGCGAAACGGTGGCACGCCAGATTATTGAGAGCATACAGGGAATGGTGAAGAAGGCGAAAGCCCGGAAGATGAAAGTTTATCTCGGCACCATCACCCCATTCAAGGGCGCAGGATATTATACCCACTTCCACGAAGCTGCCCGACTCTATGTAAACGACTGGATTCGCAGTCAGGCAAGAAACGTAGACGGCATTCTCGACTTTGCCAAGCTCCTGCAAGACCCGAATGATGACAGAAGAATGAAGCGGGAATACGCCAGCAACGACTGGCTCCATCCTAACCCAACAGGCTATAAGGCGATGGGAATCTATGCAGCAGACATCGTAAAATAAAGACATCATCGTGAAAAAGAAACATCATAGAAGAACATCGTAAAAAAGGAAAAAGAGGAATCGTGAATAATCATTATCACGATTCCTCTTTTTTATGGATAAGTATCCTGCTTACCAAAGCGGGAAGCAAGATACCGAAATCTACATTACTTAGCGACAAACTTCACTGCTGAGGTCTTGCCATCTACATTAGCTACAAGGTGATATACACCCGCAGCAACCTTACCCAAAGCTACGCTAGCCTTATCGCCAGAATGAACATTCTGCAAGGTCTTCTGAGCCATCAGCTGACCGGCATTGCTATAAACTGAGAGAACAACCTTGTCGGCATCAGCATCGATAGTAACATTCAAAATACCGTTCTCTGCATCTCCATTTACAGTAACATCGCCCTTAGAGGCATCAGCCACAACATTGTTGATACCTGTTGCAGCATCAACAGTCAAGGCTATGACACCAGTAGTAGAAGCACCATTGGCATCAGTAGCCACAACATTGATGTTGGTTGAACCGGAAACCTGCTTAGCAGCAATGATGATACCATTCTCCGACTGATAGAGAGCAGCCAATGAAGGATCGGCAATCTGAGCAGAGAAGGTCATGACATCGCCATCAACATCCTCGAAGAAATCAGCAAAGTAGTACTGGGCTGATGTCTCACCACCCTTAAGGGCCAAGTCGGCAGGACCCACATACTTAGGTGCACGGTTGGTATGTTCAACGTTGTAGTTGACAACAACTGAGCTTACATTGCCTGACTCGTCCTTGGCATTTACGGTGAAGGTATGCTTGCCAGCAGTACCATAATCCGGAACAAGAGCCACATTGAGCTTCAAGCTGCCGCCAGCCTCAACAGTATAAGTACCATTGCTTTCAGAAATACCTTCCTGAGTACCGTCCTCATTCGCATAACTCTCAACAGATGCGATACCGTCAGCATCGTTCAAGCTTACGGTGAAAGCCTCACCCTCGGCATCAGCAACAGTTACAGGAACCATCGCCTTGGAAGCCTCAGGAACAGTAGTCTCACCTTCAGGAGCGGTGATGACAGGAGCAGCATTCTTATCGAGATAGATGTGATAGTTGTAGAGCTTGTTGTATGGATCATTGCTCTTCACTACGAGAGTAGCCTTGTTGTTCTTAGAGAAGTAAGCGCTCTTGGCATTCACCTCGAACAGTACAGGAAGAGCCTCGCCTGGAGCAATCTCGCCTTCCTTCTTCTCGTTGAGCAACTTAATCCATGGCTCACCCTTCTCCTTCTCGATACAAGTCATGAAGTAACCGAAGGCACCATAGCTGTAAGCATTGTCGTAGAGAGCCTCGATGTCAACCCAGCCACCCAAAGACTTCAGGTGTGCCATATAGCGATTGGTCTCCATGTCGCCATCCTTGGTAGCCATCAAGGCTGATGACTTGTAGCCGGCAGGATACTTCAATACGACATAGAAGGTATCAGCAGGGTTGATGTAGATAGGGTTGTCAAACTCCAACATACGTCGAACACCCCGGTAGCTGCCATCCTCAAGAGGTTCTTCCTTGACAATATGAATCTTGCCATGACCGATGGTCTTCTCGGTAGCAGTAACATCATTGCCCAGAATAACAGAAGCCTCGATGTCTACATTCTCCAAGTCGCCTACAGTACCGACGAAATAGAGATGAGTAAGATTGAAACCTTCAGCAGGAGCCTCATAGCGAGTTGCTGCATAGAAGTTCTCATCCAGAGCAGTAGCACCCGTACCCATCAGGGCTGCCTGAGCATTGGCTACAGGGTTGAGCACTGGATAATAGAGCGCATTGCCCTCGTAACCTGAAGGCAAGTCGTAGAAGAACTTCTGATCGTCCTTCACCTTCTTCAAGCCAAGAGCCTTCACCATGCCCTTCTTGCCGGAAATCTTCTCTACACAGGTAGCCACGAAATTCTTGGCAACATCCTCTGAAGGATAAGAGATGACGTTATAGGAAGGAGCAGGAACGTTGCTGCCATCATCTACATTACCTGCATCACGACCAGATGGATCGAGACTCAATGAGTAAATAAGCTTATACTTGCCATCATTCATCAGATTAACGGTAGAAGTGCCCTTATAGTCAGAAGCCACGTTCTCAATGTGCAACTCCTCTGGGTCGAATGCCATGACAGGAGCCTCTGTGATATTCAACTTTATGGTAGAGTTGTACTCGGTATTTTCCAAGCCCTCTACAGAGAATACGAGAGGATAATCCTTAGCATGAACCTCAGAAACATTATAAGGAGTGATTCTGAACTTAACGGTATCCTCACCTACCACGATAGGTGCCATCATGCCGCTCCGGTATGGAACCCATGCCTTGGCAGCATCATCAGCAAGTGCCATTGGACCTGGATCGATTCCGTCATCACCACTGTTGTTTGCTGAAGTATAAACCTCAAGTGAAGCCTCTGGCATAGGCCATGGGTCATCAGGATCGGCAGCAACAAACATCTCAGAAGCTACGTCTGTAATGGCAAAAGCCTTAGTACCCTTGTTTACTACATAGAATTCATAGTAAGAAGGATACATTGGGTTTTCATCTACAGGCTGCTCAACATTGATTACCTCTGGGAACTCAGCCTGAACCTCACCAGTGATATTCAGCGTAACAGGAATCTTAACGCTTGCACGAGAAGGATCGTTGGTGGTAACGTTCAACTCATAATCATAAGTATCAGCCAGCTGGTTAGCCTTCAACTCAACCGGCATTTCAACCTGCTCACCTGGAGCCACAACATAGTTCTTATAAGGTGTAAACTCAATGGTATTGCCGTCGGTGATATACATATCAGCAGGAGTAATACCGCGGGTACCGGTATGATCCATGATACCACAGAGTCCGAATACACCCAACTGGAATCCATCAGGATCTACATGGTACTGGAACTTGAAGGAACCGTCCTTGCGGAGAATCACCTCAAAGTTCATACCCAGCATCATCGTATTGCCATAATTCTTATAGCTTACAATGACCTCATCATCCTTTGCCTTGTAATATACACCATCAGAAGATGGAGTATTCATAGAATGGTTACCCCAGAATGGGCAGATGATGTTGGTATAGAAGGTTTCTGTTGTTGGCAGACTTGCTGGTGGCTCAGGGAACTGCTTGTAATCCTCTACCGGAGCATCGAAAGATACGAAACCTGTATTGTAGATATACATGCTCTTATACTTCTTGCCATAGAATGGGAACTCGAATGGAAGTTCTACCTTCTTGAAGTCTGTCTTATTAATATAGTATGCATAAGGCATGTGCTCGGTATAGTCGTTGGTGATGTCTACCCAATTGTAAGGTACATCGAAGCCATCGAGCTTAGACTTGAACACATAGTCTACAGTAGAGTTACCGTTAGCCTCCAGGTCGGAAGCTGTATACCAAGAAGCAGGCTCAGCAGAGAACGTAAGGTTCTCATCGCCCTCGTTGGTTACCTGGATTGTCTTTTCTACGTTGGTACCATAAGGAGTTTCAACCTTCAGGCTCTCGGGATTACTCTTCCAGGTAGGATTACCAATCACCTCAGCCTTCAATGGGATTTCCTTGGTTGTACCATCCTGATAGGTGATAACGAGAACATCTTCGACAGTACCCTTCTCGGCAGTAGGCAATGTTACTACGATATCCTTGCCCTGACCTGCAGGAACAGAGAATGCAGCTTTCATTTCTTCTGCGAGAGTAAACTTGCCGTTCTTGACAGATACGCCAGCTACCTGGAGAGCATCCTTACCATTGTTGCTCAACAATACTGTGCGCTGCTGGGCTGAAGTACGGAATACCTTACCGAAATCTACGCTGGTAGAATCGAGAGCAGCCTCAGCCTTCAGGTTGTCGCCAACGATGTTGGCAGTCAACTTGACAGATGCACTTGGGTTAATTGGGTCGTTGGTGATAACGGTGAGATAGTTTGTCAGAGGTCCTGCCACCAAATCATCGTTGGCTGCCAATGTTACCTTGATTTCCTTGCTTTCACCATTGCCGACATAGCCATCAGTGCTTGACAGGCTCTTGATCATAGACTTGGCAGGAGCCACAATCTTGATGGCGCTGCCTGTCTGGATATCATAATAAGGAGCATTCAGACCATCGTTATCCTCCTGTACCTTGCTGGCATCAACAAATATACAAGGGTCGGAAGCAGCAATATCGCTGACACCTACGAAGTTGTGACCACCAGAACCGAATACGCCTGCTGGATTATAATCATCGTAGTAAACCTCTACACTTCCGTCAGGGCAAAGAGCCATGTGGAAACTGATAGTAGTTGTTTCGCCACCACCATTGGTTGCAGGAGTCACCACATCCTTGAACTTGACATAGAACTTACCATTCTTATGACCATAAGTAATCTTACTGTTGGCACCCATGTCCATCCAGCCTGAGTTGGTATAAGCAGAAATATAGCCCAATCCCTGTACACAATCGCCAGTAGGAACCATACAAGAGATACGACCATCCATCTGCTGCATAGAGACACCACCATAAGAAGATACGTAAATTTCATCATAATCCTTACCATAGAATGGGAACTTGAAGCCTACCTTGATAGGACCAGACTGCCAATTATTATTGGTAAACTGCGAGGTGATGTCCTTCTCATCAGCCAACTCTGGAGCAGCCTCGTACTTGAATGATTCGTCACCGGCTACGTTAGAGATGGTAGTATAACCAAACTTATGTACCTTGGCAGTAGAACCTACTATCTTCTCGGAAGAGAACTTAGGGAAGACATACTGCAAAGGATAGTTACCGGTGTTCTTGATAGTGATAGTAGCAGTCTTATCCTCACCGCCTACCTTCAGGTCGCCTGCTTCGTAAACATCAGGAGTTACAGTCTGCTTGGCAGGAACTGAAGCGACACCACGAACCAGGAATGAATGCTGATTACCATTCTTATCGGTCAGGGTGATGGTACTGCTGAAGTTGCCCTCCTTGGTAGGAGCGAACGTCACAGGCAACGTACCGGTAGAGCGGGCTGCAATATTCTTGGCACCCTTTGACACGTTGAACTGATCGGATGAAGACTTCACTTCGTTCTGTGAAGCCTGGAGCATACCATATTTACCAGCGAACACACCATAACCGCTATTGGTCAACTCTACATCAATGGTCTTGGTCTGACCCACCAGCAAGTCACCGAAGTCAACCAGCTGCTGACTGTGCAATTCTGGCTTATAGCCCTTCACGGTCATAGCTAAAGCAACCTGCTGCTTGGAATCAACAGCCTCATTGCTCTTGACATGGATATTGAACTTATAAGTACCATTCACCAGTTTCTGACCATCATTCTTCAGAGTAACCTTCTGGCTTTCGTTAGGACGAACCTCACCGCTGATAGGCTCAGGGTTGAGTACCTGACTCCAGTCTGGGTTCTTGCTGATGGCCTGTACTGCCCATGTGAGCTGATTAGCTACAGCCTCGAAGCTGGTGCCCTTGAGGACCTCACTCAACTGAGTCCAGGTTGTACCGTTATCAGAGCTATAGAAGCTGTACTGGGCAACATCGGTTCTGGTAGTCTTGCCTGTACCCAATGGGTTCTTGGCGCCTGCAGGGAACTTAGCCACTACCCAGAAGCTTGAACCTGGAGCAAAGTGAATCTGCTCTTTCAGGGTGATAGGATAGTTGTATGCCCAGAAATCATAATTAACCTTCTGAATCAAACTTGCAGTAGAGATAGTACGTGAACCGTCGTAAATCTCAATCACAGGATCCTGTCCGTTCTGTCCCTGGAAGTGAAGATCAGTCAGGTTGAAACCATTAGGATAAGTTGCCTTATCTACATAGAAATACTGAGCCAAAGCATTTGGCAGCTTGGTATCAGTTTCACCGATATAGCTGTACAACTGGTTGGAATAAGTCAAAGTGTCTGGCCAGTCCTTTGCCTGATAGTTGGAAGTAGCCACAGCATTGCGCTTCACAAGTGTTGGGCTGACTGTACCGCTGAAAGGAAGAACCTGACCTGGGTTTGGATTCTTGATACGACCGCTGGTAGACATAGTAGCTCGGGTCGTAGCAGTAGTAAGCTGATACTTCAACACGCCCTCACCTGCATTCTTTACATTGAAAGAAGCCTCAGCTGTGGAAGCCTTGGTTGCATCTACTGTCATAGAAAGGTTCTTCTGATCTACCTGAACCTTAGGACCTGCATTTGTGGTAGCCTCCTTGATTGGAGATACGGCAGAAGCCTTACCCCAACGGTTGTAAGCCACAATTGCAAAATAATACTTAGTAGAAGCCTTCAAGCCTTCTACCTCATAAGACATCTTGTCGCCAGAATACTTGAACTTGGTATCTACAGTAGCAGAGCTCAACTTATTCAAGTCGTCTGTAGCAGAGAAAGCCTCTGTGCTATAATAAATTACATGATGATCGATGCTCTTCTCTTCGGTTTCAGGAATCGTCCATTCGATGAGAGCATTGTCGTGAGATGCAGTAACAGTGAAGTCGGCAACAGCCTCAGGCACACTACCCTCCTTGCCCTGCAAAGCCTTGTAAGCATCAATATAACCGGAACCCATCAAGCCCTCGTACTCGGGGTTCTGAGTATAAAGGTCGTTTACAGAAGTGGTAAGCAATGTTCGGAGAGTCTCATTAGAGAACTGCTTATTACCATATTTGGAAAGAATCAAGGCTGCAATACCAGATACATGAGGACACGCCATAGAGGTTCCCTCGTTGTAACCATAGGTACTGTTAGGCAAGGTACTCAATACGCCATACTGCTGACCATTGTCTTCCAAACCACCAGGGGCTGTCACATCAACCCACTTACCACGGTTGGAATAATAAGCCACGCTTCCGTCTGGAGCCATAGAACCAACAGCCACAACCTTGTCAAGACAACCTGGATAATAGTTGCCTTCCTCACCATTGTTACCGGAAGCAAAGATACAGAGACCTCCGTTCATCTTGTCGCCACCACCATTCTTGGTGAAGTAATCAACAGCTTCGGTAACCGACTTATCCTCTTCGTCAGCAACACCGGCACCCCAAGAACACTGGGCAATGCTTGCACCGCGATCGGCTGCATAAACAATGGCAGCACCGAAATCAGCTACAGCAGAACTGCTGGCACGGCTATCAAATACCTGGCAAACCATCATCTTGACACCGCCCTTACCGTCGCTACCACCGGCAACACCGCAGACACCGATACCATTATTATTGGTTGCACCTACAGTACCTGCTACGTGAGTACCATGAGAGTGAGCGTTGATATCGCTTGAATTGATAACAAAGTTATAGCCGTAGATATCATCTACATAGCCATCACCATCATCATCAACACCAGGCTTACCGTTCAACTCGGCTGTGTTGATCCACACATTGTCCTTCAGGTCTGGGTGATCTACCTGGAAGCCACCATCAATGATAGCAACCACAACATCCTTAGAACCGGTAACACCAGTTTCCCAAGCCTTGAACACATTGGCATCAGCACCCACCTTGGTTCCTGCGATATGACCATCGTTGTTGTAATGCCACTGATCGTTGAGCAATGGATCATTGAAAGGCATGGTAGAAGCAGCCTTGGCAGCCTTTGCTACAGCAGCTGGAGAAATCTCCAGAAAACGCTCACCGCCAATAGGCTTGTAAAGAGGAATACGCTGTGCGTAAGATACGCCTTCAGCAGAACGGAACAGGTTTCTTGCCTGGGCCAATTTCATACCTGATGCCTCATAATGGACATCATACCAAAGATCCAGTCCTGCTGCCTTGTGCTTAGCCTCATCCTTACCGGCATAAGGGAAAACACGGGTCATGGAGACTGCCTTTACTTTCTGATTGACCCTGTCGAGCGGGGTCACGCCAGTCTGAACATACTTCTTGTTGGTGCCTTTTACCGACAACGGAAGCTTAGCCGCAATCATACGGTCGGCTATCTCACGCTGGAGTTTGACACGCACAACGCCCTCTACAAAGTTAGACTCTGCAGATTGTGTAGTAGAAGATGTAGACTGCGCACTGATACGAACGTTGCTGCCTAAACACAGCACCGCACATACAAGTAATAGTAATCTTCTTGTCATGTTTGTTTTGTTATTAAAATAATATAAAAATAAAATTTCTCTTTCGTCTATATAAACTGAGTGCAAAATTAAATATTTTTATTGAAATACCAAAACAATCCCATCATTTTTATATAAAAAAGCGTAAGAAAAGTGTAATAGCACAAAATACCTCTACACATTTCTTACGCATTATAACCATACCAGATTCTACCCTAATAAATCATCACTTTCCTTACCCGCCCATCTTTCTGTCGAATAATGTTCACACCCTGCTGAGGCTTTGAGAATCTGATTCCATCCGGAGTATAATAGCCTTCAATGTCAGACAGTTGAGGCATCGTCACCCCTGCTATGCCATCCACAGTATTGTCTGTTACCTTTACTTCATCCAGGAAGAAACGGCCCTTATCGGCTGTAAAGCTAACCTTCACCTCACCCGTTGCGTAAACAGAAGCCCCCAACTGAGTCCATTCGCCCTTCTTGAGAGGTACTGAATACTTAGACAGTTCAGACTTGCGGATAACCGCCATCTGCCTTGCGCCATTATTCACATCGGTTATCTCCAGATACAACTTGGTGGCATCACTTTTTTCATCCCATGCCGCAGCTTTGAATGAAAGTATCGCAGAACCTTTCACCGAAAAAGTTGGCGTGGTGATATTTCCGGCAACTCCCGATTTTCCGAGTCTTACGCAGCCGTTGGCTTCGTAAACAGTTCCTGTACTGGTCCATCCACCATTATCCAAGTCCTCATCCAACACTTGAGTTCCAGAAATACTACCTTTCCACAGGTTATCGTTTCCACCTGTACCATGACACTTGTCAAACGATTCATATAATAAAGTAGAGCCTGAAGGCTGTACCGGTGTATCAGGCTTCTGATCGCCAGAGCGCTCAGCCTTACTCACCGTAAACGATGCCGAACCATCACTTGCAATGGCGATATTCTTGATGTCAAGATGCATATACTTAGAACCGTCAGCATTCTTATTATATAAGGTGGAAGCCGGTTGGGATGTAGCCGTAAGACTACTATTAGACAGATAAGGATAGAGATCACTTGCCGAACCATCCAAATAGGTCGACTTGCCTGCTCTGAAGATGGTAAGACGAGGATGGTCATTCACAAATTTCTGATTGGCTTCGTCATAATATTCACTATTCGAGTTCAGTACATTATAATACCAGACATCAGCATCATAATCTACATGAGTAATCATGACTCCCGCTCCTGGAAGTTCTGTATCCCATCCTGACTTCTGTCGGTTTTCAATGATGTAGCACTCGTCTTCATGTGCCTTGTTTCTGATGATATAAGCATCTCCTCCTAGACTCATCGCCATGACATCAGCCACCTTTGTCTCCTCTTCTATATCCGTCAAGTCATGAAGAGTAATCCAACCACAGCTTGCTTTCTCATAAGCCGAATACCCAGCAGGCCATTTTCCGTCTCCATTGTAACTGCCACTATCCATCAGGTCAAATTCACCCAATCCAAACCATCTGGTATAACTGGTGTCATAAAGATCGGGCAAATCCAGACAGTGAGAGAATTCATGGCAGAAAGTACCGATTCCATCGAGTTTGTTCAGACCATTCAATTCACAGCTGCAGGCGTAAGTATCCACCTGAAGCCCATCAAACTGCAACACTTTGCCATAATCTGACAATGACAAAGCATACATGTGAGGCCAAATGGTAGAAGCTGCACCACCATTGGCTTCGCCTTTACCGGCATAGAGAACAAAGACCTGTTCCACTTCGCCATCATTATCCCAATCATACTTGGAGAAGTCAACTCCCTGCTGCTTCGCCCAAAGGCAAGCCTCAGCAATCATTGCACCCGCATGCAAATCTTCACCGTCAGAACTATTCGCGCCATAATAAGCAGTGGCATTCTGCAGAGGACAGATACCAACCACGTCGAAATTCAGTTCGAACTGTCCCATACTTTGGGTACAGAAATAATCCTTCACACTGCCACGGAAGCCATTTTCCTTGTAATTATCGCCATTGACTATCTGCTTATACAATGTCAGATCATGCCCACTCTGGAACTTACGATCGGAGAATTCGGCTAAAATGACAAGTCCCTTCCTAGTTCCTCGGAAACTATTCTGTTTTGCTTTCGCCTTTTGAAGATGAAGTTTCTGTCGAGATTGAACCTTTGCACGACGGACTGCCGCTTTCTTCACGCGAGACAAGGAAGCAGTAGAATCCAATCGCTTTCCCTGTCCTGTTGTTGCATCCATGACATACTTGGTTCCGTCTTCCGAAACATAATAATGCATGAATTCATCGCCCACTAACTGTACACGAACCTCAGTTCCATCAGTCAAAGTCATCAAACGCCAAACGCCTCGCTTTGCAGGCACTGCCATAGAAGACAATGCCATACAAAGCAAGGCGTTCAATAAACAAAATCTTATCTTCATATCTGAATGAATATCATAGGATAAAAAAAGATGCTTGATTTCAGCCGATTCTCTTACTTCAAGACAATCTTGCAATCATCCAGGCTCTCTACAGTAGCGAGAGCCTCATAACGGATTCCCTCCTTGCGCAGGAAGTCACCACCATGCTGGAAAGCCTTCTCGATGATGAAACCCATCGCCTCGATCTTGGCGCCAGCCTTCTCGCAAAGGTCCATCACACCCTTGGAAGCGTTACCGTTGGCGAGGAAGTCATCGATGAAGATAACATGATCGTCTGGAGTCAGGTAGCTGTTGCTCACGCAAACCGTATAGTCACGATCCTTGGTAAAAGAGTGAACCACTGAGGTAATCATTCCTTCCATGGTCTTAGGCTGCTTTTTCTTGACGAAGACAACAGGAAGATTGGTCAGATAACCCACCATGATAGCTGGAGCGATGCCCGAAGCCTCGATAGTAACAATCTTGTTGTACTTGATGTCCTTGAAAAGGCGCACGAATTCCTTAGCCAGGTCCATCATCAGGATAGGGTCCATCTGATGATTTACGAAGCTATCTACTTTTAAGATTCCACCAGGAAAGCAGCGGCCCTCCTGCATTATTCTTTCTTTCAGTAAATCCATTATGACTTGAACTTTAATATGGTTATTGGGTGCAAAATTACTACTTTTTTCGCAAACAAGGAAGTTTATCGCCCAATAATTTTGTTTTGTCTGTAATTTACCGTAATTTTGCAGCGAAAATAACTGGGAGTGAAAGAAGTTAAGGAGTTACCCCCAATAAAAATTATAAGATTATGAATCCATATATCAAGCAATTCCCCGACCTCATGTCGGGCAAGAAAATCATGTATGTTCACGGTTTCCTCTCTTCTGCTCAGAGCGGCACCGTGAAGATGTTGCAGGAGCTGATGCCTAACGCCACTCTCGTAGCTGAGGACATTCCGGTACATCCTGAAGAAGCCATAGAGATGCTGCAGAAGATGGCAGAGACAGAACAACCCGACCTCATCATCGGTACTTCGATGGGCGGAATGTACACCGAACTGCTGAAAGGATTCGACCGCATCCTCGTAAACCCAGCTTTCGAGATGGGCAATACGATGAGCAGCATGACCGGCAAGCAGGAATTCCAGAACCCGAGAAAGGATGGAGTGAACGAACTGATGGTTACCAAAGGTCTTATCAAGGAATACCGCGACTTCACCGAGCGATGCTTCCAGGATATCACTCCCGAGGAACAGGAACGTGTTTATGGTCTCTTCGGTGATGCAGATCCGGTGGTCCACACCTTCGACCTCTTCCATGAGCACTATCCGCAAGCCATCCCATTCCATGGCGAGCACCGACTTATCGACAAGGTTGCATTCCACTATCTCTGTCCGGTAATCCGCTGGATAGACGACAAGCAGAACGGAAAGGAGCGCCCTATCGTATACATCGACTTCGATGCCCTGCACGACAGTTACATGAAGGCAACCAGTTCGATGCACAAGGCTTACGAGATGCTGATAGAGCATTACAACGTATATATCGTAGCCCCAGCGCCAACCAACGACCATGAATATATGGCGAAGGTGCAGACCTGGGTAGAGGAATATCTCTCTACCCCAGCCTACAACCACATCATCTTCTGCAACCAGAAGAACCTGCTCTACGGCGACTACTTCATCGACCCTCGCCCATGCGACAGTTTCATGGGTACAACCATAGAATATGGCAGTGATGAATTCAAGACCTTCGAAGAAATCATCACCTTCTTCGAAAGACTGGGAGGACAGTGATTTAATTTATAATTGATAATGTACAATTAATAATTACCAATAAAAAAGGTGCAACTCACTTTCTTACTTGTGAGTTGCACTTTTTTTATATATAAATATCTTTGATTCTTATGCCTTATCCATATTCTTTGGCAATACGAGGTTCAGAATCACGGCGAGCAGGAAGACTACTGCCACACAGTTATCTGCGAAAACGGTGCGCACAATCTCCGGGAAGATATTGAACATACCTGTTGCAGATGTGAATCCGAGACCTACGCTGAGAGAAAGACTCACGATGACCATGTTGCGCTGAGAGAAGCCGGTACGCGCCATCATGCCGAAACCGGCAAAGAGGATGCTACCGAACATCATGATAGTACAGCCGCCCAATACAGCCTGAGGAATCGTAGTAAGTACATAACCGATAGCTGGGAAGATACCACCGATAATCATGATGATGGCACCCATGGCAATAGTAAAGCGGTTCACTACTCCCGACATAGCAGCCAACCCTACGTTCTGACTGAAAGAAGTGATAGGAGTACAACCGAAAAGACCGGAAACCGAACTTACGAAACCATCGCAGCAGACTGCCGCACCCATCTCCTTGGTTTTAGGATCACGCTTCAACGCACTGTTGCAGAGCGCAGAAGTATCACCAATCGTCTCTGTGGCAGAAACCAGATATACAGCTACAACTGAGAGAATAGCACCAATATTAAACTCAGGTGTAAATGGAAGAAGCTTTGGCAAAGCTACGATAGAGAGACCAGAAAGTCCACTGAAATCTATCATTCCCATAAACAGAGCCAGAACATAACCTACCAGCAGTCCTACCAATACAGAGAGAGAACGCAAGAAACCCTTGGCGAAAATCTGACAAAGCAGACAAGCCAGCAAAGTGACAGAACCCACAACCCAGTTGTTCATGCTACCGAAATCAGCAGCACCCTGACCACCCGCAAAAGAGTTGGCACCTACAGGAAGCAGCGAGAAACCGATGGCTGTTACCACGGTAGCTGCTACTACAGGCGGAATGAGCTTGATCCAGTACTTGGCGAAAAGTCCGAGTGTTCCTTCTACCAGACCGCCGATGATAACTGCGCCTACCAAGGTACCCATACCATGAGCACCGGCAATGGCGATGGCGAGCGAAAGGAAGGTGAAGGAGATACCCATTACGATAGGCAGACGGGAACCGATACGCCATACCGGATAAAGCTGCACCAAGGTACCGATACCGGCGATGACCATACAGTTCTGGATAAGCACGGCGCTCACCGAACTGTCCAATCCTATCGCACCGGCAAGAATCATGATTGGTGCAATGTTGCTGACAAACATTGCCAATACATGCTGAAGACCAAATGGGAGTGCTTTACCAACGGGCACTCTGCCGTCTAATTTGTAGAGAGTTTCTATTGACTGTTCCATTGTCGTTATAATAATTAGAGAATTTCCTTCATCAAGAATTCAGGGACTTTCTGAATTTGGCGACAAAATTACAAAGAAAATCTGAGAAATTGTTCCTTTTCTCCATTTTTCTCTATCCGGCATGATAGAATACAAGAAGAATCTACGAAAAAAGGAAGGCTGCTGTCCATATTCTGTGCAACCTTCCCTTTTTATCTTATCTCATTAATACTCTGTCTTTTCTGTATTTTCCTCCCACATGCGGAAAGCGCCCAGCGCCTCATCGCGCATCAGGGCAATCATCGGCTTATGGCGGTCTTCTATCTTGCGGTCTATCTCCTCGTAGATAAACTCATCATCGAAACCTATCTTGGCTGCATCCTTTCTGTCGTTGGCATAATAGATACGGTCGAGATGTGCCCAATAGATAGCACCCAGACACATCGGGCATGGCTCACAGGAGGTATAAATCTCGCAGCCCTCCAGATTGAAGGTCTTCAGCTTGAAACAAGCCTGGCGCACACAGTTCACCTCGGCATGTGCAGTAGGGTCGAGGTCGATGGTTACGCTGTTGGAAGCCTCTGCGATGATGATACCGTCCTTGGCAATCACAGCACCAAAAGGTCCGCCACCCGTCTTCACGCTATTCTTTGAGAGCTCAATAGCTCTATGCATCAATTCTTCTTTTGTCATTCGTTTATTTTTTTAGATTAATAATATCCCATCTTTCATTTTGGGACTACAAATATACAAAAAAGAATTGATACGGCAAGGCTTTCATACGAAAAAAATACTTAATGGAATACTTCTTTTTCCATCACCTCGTTAATTATCCATAATTATAAATACATTTATTATAAGAGTATTTATAATTTTTGTAACTTTGCGCCATCACTTATAAAAAATTGACTATGGATATACCCTTTATTTATGGAAGACTCGCTGAGAAAGAGAGTTTTATCGACAGAGTAGAAGACCGAAGGGAGCTGAAAAATTTCCTTCGCCACGGCATCAACGTCATCTTGGTATCTCCAAGAAGATGGGGAAAATCTTCGCTTGTCAGAACCTCTATGGAAGAATTAATGCAGGAAGAATCCAAGACAAAGGTTTGCTTCATGGATGCCTCCAAGATTCATACGGAGGAAGAATTCTACAACAAATTTGCCTCCATCGTGATACAAGGAGTTTCTTCCACATTGGAACAGAAATTATCTGACTTGGTGAAATTTATCAATCGTTTTACCCCAAGCATCACGATAGCTTCCGACCCAATGAATAGCGTAGAGGTCAACCTAAAGGTGAATCCTGTAAAGGAAAGTCCTGAAAACATTCTGCAACTCCCCGAAAGGATAGCCGAGGCTAAAGGCATCAAGATTATCGTCTGCATCGATGAGTTTCAGCAACTCGCCAACCTGCCAAAATGGAAGAACCTTGAAGCTATGCTGAGGGCTGAATGGCAGTTGCAGCACCATACCACCTATTGTCTCTACGGCAGCAAGATGCACATGATGAAAGATATTTTCAACAAGGCGAACAGTCCTTTCTTTAAGTTCGGACAACTGATGAACCTGAAGAGAATAGCCAAGGAATATTGGATACCATATATCATGAGCAATTTTAAGAAGACAGGAAAAACTATCTCTGAGAGCCAAGCAGAATGTCTATGCGAAAGAGTGAAGTATAACTCTTGGTACGTACAGCAATATTGCTTCTTCCTATGGTCACACACAGACAAAGAGGTGACGCAAAAACTCCTCGACAACCAGCTCCAACTGGTTTTGGACACCAACGAAGATTTGTTCTTGACAGAGATGGACGAGCTCACTCCCACTCAAATCGGCATGTTGAAAGCCATCGCTTCTGGCGAAAAGCACTTCAATGCCAAGGATGTTGTAGAGACGTATGGTCTGGGGCAGCCACAGAGCATCACACGTAACAAAAAAGTATTAGTAGAGAAAGATCTCGTTGAGAAACATCTTCAAGATTTCTCATTCGTCGATCCTGTCTTCGAGCTTTGGCTGAAGAGAGAATACAACATTTTACCATAATGGGAATAAAAGCAACCAATAATCGCATTTTCGAGGAAAGAGATGAGGTAAACATCTCTCAAGATTAAGCAACAATTCATGAATCAGAACAATATCAGTGCCACAGAACTTTTCCAGCGGGTAAGGGAACTCCTGACGCTCCCCGACCTGGAACCGAAGACTCGCAACAAGATGATGCACGATACGCTCATCCTCTGTTGCCACGAAGGAGTGAAGGATACCAAACAGGCTTTCGGTAACCTTTTTTCCCAAGTGGATTATCTCTGTAAGGCCCGTGGCATCAAGGTGGCAGACAAGATTGCCATCCAGACCATGCGCCGACACAGCAATTCGCAGGAACCTCTTTCGGGCGAAGACCTGAAATATGATGCCCGTGCCCTCACCCTCTTCATCTCTGCCGTGTTTGAAGAGAGAATACCGCATGAAGTCAATGTACTCATCCCGCATATCAACCGTCCCTTCCAGAAGGGACTGGAAATCAACAACCGGCGCATCCGCTGCATTGTAAAGAACTGGGACAGCGACTTTATCCGTGTAGACATCGATCAGGATGCCGATGAAGAAGAGTATCTCGTGCGGTTGAAAGACGAAGAAAACCATATCGACCATACCTATCTTTGGGACCTGCTGAAGGAAGGAATGCAGCTCAATCTGCTCGACTGTCAGGTGAAGCAGCCCATCATCACCCCCCGACTCATCGTTGTAGAGCCCGATTATCTGGTAGATATCAGTAGTATTGCTACCTGTTTCACGGCTTTCGGTCACCATCCTCTGCTTTATCTATTAAACCTGATGAAGCCCCGTGCCAACACCCAGGCAACCCTGCTCGGTAACTTTGCCGGTGCTGCGCTCGACGACATCATCAACTCACACGGCAAGTATCAGGTGAACGAAACCGTGAAGAGCAACTTCCGGGAGAAAGCCCTGGAGTTCTGTACCTGTCCCTGGTTTGACGCCAAGAAGTTTTATACCGATGCCAGCCTGCAGGCATTCAATCTGCAGCAGGTAGTGGATATTCTCTTTCCGCGTACCGCATCGCAGGCAAAGATGTCAGCATTCCGAGGCGAAAGTCTTTACGACAGGAAGAAAGCCATCCTGGAGCCTTCGTTCGTATGCGAAGCTCTGGGCATACAGGGACGTGTAGACCTGATGACCACCGACTGCAAGCTGCTGGTGGAACAGAAATCAGGACGCAACATGAATATCGAAACCCATCAGGTAGATCCCGCTTATCACAGTTATCAGCTGGAGCCTCACTATGTACAGCTCCTGCTCTACTATGGCGTGTTACAGCACAACTTCAAGCTGAGCAACGACCGCGTGAATATCCGACTGCTCTACTCCAAGTATCAGCCGCAAGACGGATTGATGGTGGTAGCTTACTACCAAAAGCTCTTCAAGGAGGCCATCGAATACCGCAACCAGCTCGTTGCCGCCTCCTTCGAGATAGCCAAGGAGGGATTCGAGCATACACTGAATGAATTTACCCCCGAAGTTTTGAATGTGGCAGGTACCCAGGATTTCTTCTACAACAAGTATCTGAAACCACAGATAGAAGCCATCACCAACCCGCTCCACGACCTTTCTCCACTGGAGGAAGCCTACTTCTGCCGCATGATGACCTTTGTCTTACGGGAACAGATGATCAGCAAGGTGGGCGCACAGGAAGGAACGAACACATCGAGTTCTGACCTCTGGACCATGCCGCTCACCGAGAAGAAGGATGCCGGTAATATCTATACCGACCTGCACATCATCCGAAAGGAACAGAGCAGCGCAGGAAGTGGATTTGATACCATCACCCTCAGTGTGCCCGACCAGGGAAAGGACTTCCTGCCCAACTTCCGCATCGGCGACATGGTGTATCTCTATACCTACAAGCTGAAGGAAGAACCCGACGTGAGAAAGGCTATATTATATAAAGGTGTATTGCAGGAGATTCACAGCCATGAGATAGTAGTGCATCTCACTGACGGACAGCAGAACGCCGATATCTTCGAAACGAACCTGCCATACGCCATCGAACACGGAACGAGCGATGCATCGACCGGTGGAAGCATCCGCAACCTGCACCAGTTTATCTGTGCTCCAAAGGAGAAACGCGACCTGCTGTTGGGACAACGTGCTCCGCAAAGAGATACTTCGCTGGCATTGACCAAACATTACGACAATGTCTTGGACGATATCATCCTCCGTGCCAAACAGGCGCAGGATTACTTTCTGCTCGTAGGGCCTCCGGGAACAGGAAAAACCAGTCGTGCCCTGAAGTTTATGGTAGAAGAAGCATTGAACGACGGAACGGGAATGCCTACAGCAGAAAGCATCGCCACCGGAGACAAGACAGCTCAGCAACCCGCTTCCTCCATACTCCTGATGTCGTATACCAACCGAGCCGTAGATGAAATCTGCGAGATGCTGGTAGATTCCGGCATCCCATTCCTGCGTCTGGGCAGCGAATACTCCTGCGATGAACGGTTCCGCCCTTATCTGATAGAGAAGGCTATCAGCGACTGTCCGAAGCTCGAAGCCATCAAACAATATATAATAGGTACGCGCGTAATCGTAGGAACTACTTCGATGATGACTTCCAAGCCGTTCATCTTCACCCTGAAGCACTTCAAGCTTGCCATCATCGACGAGTCGAGCCAGATATTGGAGCCAAATCTCATCGGGCTCCTGTCTGCCGTGGATAAGTTTATCCTCATCGGCGACTATAAGCAGTTGCCTGCCGTAGTGCAGCAGAGCGAGAAGGATTCTGCGATTCCTACCATCCATGACAGCCAGAAGAATGGAGTTGTAGACATGAGTCTCTTACAGGACATCTGCCTCACCAACTGCCGCAGTTCCCTCTTCGAGCGCCTGATTCATTGGGAAGACCACGAGGAACGCACGGACTTTATCGGCATACTTCGCCGTCAGGGAAGAATGCACCCGGAGATAGCCGAGTTTCCGAACCGGATGTTCTACCGCCGGGAGAAACTGGAACCCGTACCTTGTCCACACCAGTTGGAAGAGGAACTGTCCTATACCCTCCCATCAGAAGATGCGCTCGATGACCTCCTGAAGGAACATCGCATGATCTTCCTCCCATCTCAGTTCTGCAAGGAACCGAATGTATCCGACAAGATCAATGCCAACGAAGCAGAAATCGTGGTAGACATGCTCCGTCGCATCCACCGTTTCTATGGCGCACAGTTCGACCCGCAGAAGACCGTAGGCGTCATCGTACCTTATCGCAACCAGATAGCCATGGTACGCAAGGGCATCGAAAAACTCGGCATCCCGGAACTGGAGAAGATCAGCATCGATACCGTGGAACGCTATCAGGGCAGCCAGCGAGATGTCATCATCTACAGTTTCACCATCCAGAACATCTGGCAACTCGACTTTCTTGCCGGCAACAGCTTCGTAGAAGACGGTGCCATCATCGACCGCAAGCTGAACGTAGCCATCACCCGAGCCAGGAAGCAGATGATTATGACTGGCAACCCGGAGATATTACGCAATAATCAGATTTTTAGTGAATTAATGGAGTATGTGAAGGAAAAAGGAGGTTATTTTTAAAATTTCATCCAAAAAGTTTGGTGATACGGAAATAAAGTCCTATCTTTGCAATCGAATTATAAACATAAGGATAAGAAAGAGACACATATAAGTATAGGATTCCGGTGCTCCACTGGCACTGGAATTCTTTATTTTTTATGCCTCTAAGAACATATTATTAATAACATTAAACAACAAGAAAAATTATGGCTTACATGTCACAAGAAGGCTACGACAATCTCGTAGCTGAGCTGAAACAGCTCGTATCTGTAGAGCGCCCTAAGGCATCAGCCGCAATTGCTGAAGCCCGCGACAAGGGTGATTTAAGTGAGAATTCTGAGTATGATGCCGCTAAAGAGGCACAGGCTCATCTGGAAGATAAGATCAATCGCCTGAAGCTCACCATTGCCGAGGCCAAGATTATCGATACCAAGCAGCTCAGCACCGACAGCGTGCAGATCATGTCGAAGGTAGAGATGACCAACATGGCTAACAAGGCAAAGATGACCTATACCATCGTGAGCGAGAGCGAGGCAAACTTGAAGGAAGGCAAGATTTCCATCAAGACTCCTATCGCACAGGGATTGCTCAACAAGAAGGTAGGTGAGATTGCAGAAATCAAGATTCCTCGCGGCACCATCAACCTTCGCATCGACAAGATTTCATTTGAATAAAACGGAATAAAAGGAACTATCATATCGGCAGCAATGCCCGTATGACGGTTCCTTTTATGTTATATGTAAGCCTACCCGATATACTCTACAGAAAATGAAAGTAGCCGATGCAACGACATCAAAAAGAGAATAAGATAATATGAATTGTAAATTATAAATTATTAATTATAAATTGATTAGCGATTATGGCAAGCATTTTTTCAAAGATTGCAGCAGGAGAGATTCCTAGCTACAAGTGTGCAGAAAGCGACAAGTTTTATGCTTTCCTCGACATTAGCCCTATCGGCAAAGGTCATACCTTGGTGATTCCCCGTAAGGAGGTTGATTACATCTTCGATATGGAAGACGAAGACCTGGCTGAGTTTGAGGTTTTCGCCAAGAAGGTAGCCAAGGCTATCAAGGCAGCCTTCCCATGCAAGAAAGTGGCGCAGGTTGTTTTGGGTCTGGAGGTTCCTCATGCCCATATCCACCTCATCCCAATGAACAGCGAAGCTGATGTCAATTTCCGCAAGGAGCACCTCAAGCTCTCTGAGGAAGAGTTCAAGGAAATCGCTGATAAGATTTATACTGAATTCCAGAAATTGTAGAATGTGTGTAAGCCACACATCCGCTTATAAAGTAAAAAATGAGCTGCAGAGGGTTGCAGCTCATTTTTCATACATATTATATTTATTTGACTAAATCGCCCATTAAATAAAGTCTTCACCTCGCTTCATCTGCACCTCGTTCACATATTTGCGAACCAATGCGGAAGAATCTTCCTTCCTGCAGACGAGCAGCACATTGTCTTTCTCGGCAACGATAAAACCATCCAGCCCGTTCAATACGGCAAGCTTGCCCTTCGGCAACTTAATCACATTGTTGTGGCAGTTTTCCATCATCACATCGCTGTCTATCACCACGTTATCGTCATCGCTCTTCTGCATCGCCTCATAGATACTGTGCCATGTTCCCAAGTCAGCCCATCCGAAATCACACTTCATCACGCATACATCTGAAGGCTTCTCAAGGATTCCAAAATCCACAGAGATATTAGGATAAGAAGAAAAACTCTCCTTCATATAGGCATTCTCCGTCTCGATGCTAAACTCCGGATACTGCTTGTCGTAATCACGGAGCACAGGAGGCAGAATCTTACAGAAACACTCTCTCAGATGCTTTACATTGCTCAGGAAGAGACCAGTATTCCAATAAAACTCCCCACTCTCAACGAATATCTTGGCAAAATCACGCTCCGGTTTCTCCGTAAAGGATTGAACCTGATACATATTGTCACAAAAGACATCGCCCATCTGAATATATCCATAACCCGGTTCAGGACGGGTTGGCTTCACTCCCATGGTAAGGAACCGGTCGTTCTCTGCTACAAAAGCCAAGCCTTTCAGCACATTTTCCCGGAAAGCTTCCTCGTTGAAGATAGCCTGGTCTGAAGGAGTGGTAATCACACAGGCATTGGGATTTATCATGGAAATGCGATGATTGGCCCATGCCATGCTCGGAGCCGTATTACGATGAATAGGCTCTGCCAAAATGTTATCCATAGAAACTTCTGGCAACTGCTCCTTAATCAAATGTACGAATTCCTCGTTCGTATTGATATATATATGATCAGCAGGAACAATCTTTGCCATTCGGTCGTAGGTTTGCTGCAACTGAGTACGTCCTACTCCAAAGAAATCGATAAATTGCTTCGGATAGTTACTGCGGCTGCAAGGCCAAAGTCTACGTCCTTTTCCTCCTGCAAGTATCACACAATAGTAGTTATTTACGTTAACCGTCATATTTTGATTCATATGTTTGCAGTTTTTAAATTAAATTTCCAACTGTAAAATTAGAAAATATATTTGAATGCGCCAAAGTTTTTCTCTTAATTTAAGATTGGAGGGGGCAAATACAACAATATTTTAGCCTTTTGGCACGCAAAATGCACTTTTTTCGAAAAAAAGTTCTCAAAAAGTTTGCCAGTTCAAAAATTATTAGTACCTTTGCAACCGCAAATAAGCCAAGTGCTATTTGCCCAGATGGCGGAATCGGTAGACGCGCTGGTCTCAAACACCAGTGGAGCAATCCATCCCGGTTCGATCCCGGGTCTGGGTACAACAAGAAGGTTGATAGTCTTTTGATTATCAACCTTCTTTCGCTATATACATTACCCATCCCCTGCTTTCATGAAAAAGTATCTGCTAAAGCTGGAAAAAACACAAAAAGTTAGGATTATTTCATGCCGACAGATTTCCCAACAATCTCAAAAACACCCTTCACCCTTCACCAACATAACATAAAGCACTATATATAAGACACTTATAACGGTGAAGGGTTTCATCAACTCTTCACCACTCTTCACCCACCCTTCACCTTTCTGCTTTTGGGTTTCCATTAAGGCTTGCTCCAAGGCTTCTATTATGAGTGGCCTTAGTCTTCTATTATGAGTGGCTTTAAGCTTCTATTAAGCTTGACTTAAGCCTTCTTTGAAGACGATTTAAACCTTATTTGAAACTGGTTTAAGCCTTAGATAAAGTTTACGTGGGGCTTAATTGAAGGTTACGTAGAGCCTAGTTGAGATTTACATGGGGCTTAGTTGAAGTCTTATTCCTATTCCCAGAGTAACAGAATCCTCCCTTTAAGCAGTTCAAAATTCTGCTGAGGTGAAGGGTGGTGAAGGGTGGGTGAAGGGTTGGCGAAACTCTTCACCACTCGCAACCCCAGTGTTTATCGGGGTTTCAAGCGAAAAGGTGAAGAGTGAAGAGTAAAATCGAGAGTAGCTTTTTTCGCAAGCAAAACTACTCAACCTACTGCCAGAATGCACCTAGTAAATGACAGAGATAGACCTGATGGAATCTTTCTCCCGACGTATTATTTCTTATCTGCCAATGGCAAAAAGTTGCCCGCCTAGGGGCAATATTGTGCCATGGTAAGGCAGAAAGCGAAACGTCTACACATTTAACAGAGAGACAGAAGAAGTTTATCAAATTCCTTGGCATTACCAATTTTATCAAAAAGAGCATTGAGCATTCTTTTTCTTTTCATCGTTACATTTGAAGGTTTAACACCAAGAATATTTCCAATTTCTGACGGAGTGAAACGAACTCTAGCTAAAAGACAGAGTTGATAATCGTCTATTAAAATAGAATTTTTCACTGCCATCATTTTCAATTTAAATGAAGGAAACTCATCAAAAAGCAATTTCTCCAGTTCTTTCCAATCATTAACTTCCAAAGTAGAAAGTCCACACCCCACACGATGCAAATGCTGACAGATAGAACTTGCTTGTACTTCATCTTCCTTCATTTGCGAAACAGATAGCTGCCTCGTATTCTGATAATCAACAAGTTGCTTTTCCAAAATGCGTATTTGGCGTTCATTATCCAAACTCATCTGCTCTATTCTGTTATCTGCCAATAGTTGCTGTTTTCTTTTTGCCTCTGCCAATTCTTCGAGTTTTGCCTTATAATTTTCACGTTCTTTACTCCTATTAACAGCATAATGCCTATAGACTAAAATTCCGAACATAACACCAAGAAGACAAAAACTCACAACAACTATTAACCACCTTTTCAATCCATCAGCACGCATCTGTTCCTGCTTAGCTAGTTCCTGGTTTCGGGTATAATTATAAAGTTGTTGCATATTCTGGATTTCACGGGTAGAAAGTTCCAGTACCCGCTTATCATTAATCTGATAAGCTAAATCTGCATATTTTGCCAAAGAATCCTTATTACCTATCTTCTTATACAATAAATAAAGACTCCGATGCCCGCCTTCCTGGCAATCTCCATCATTCTTATTTTTTAAGGCCTTTCTAAAATAACATTCAGCAGAATCTAACTGGTTTACAGCCATAAAATATAACCCTTTATCATAATAAAAGACTTCACGACCTTTCTCAATATTACCATCCTTATCAAAAACACCTGAATATTTTTCATAAGAAAGAATACAATCTCTTGCCTTATCATACTGTCCCAACTTTAAATAAGGTTCGATAATGACAGACGAACACATGGCAGCCAATTGATAGTTCTTTACTTGTCTTAATATCTTTTGAGCTCTAAGAATAATGGCAACTGAAGCTTGATTGTCATTCTGCATCTTATAACCCAAGCAAGCACCTCCTAGAAATATGGCTGCAGATGTTGTATCTTTTGCCAACAAAGAATACTTACAAGCATTTTCGCATGACTTCACAACATGCGCTGGTAATCTCTGAGCAATATATATCTGTGCCATCTGTCCATGAATCCTTGAAAGAAGAGAGTACATTATCTCATCTTTCTGTCCAAACTCAGCCGACTCTAAAGCTTTATTGTATGCTTCTAAGGCTTTTATGCTTTCACCAGCATCACGATAGGAACTACCCATCAGATAATAAGCCCGCACTTGGTCATAGATTGTCCCAGCATTTTCATAATACGTAACTACTGACTGAAAAATATTAGGTGCAACCACTTTTGCTCCAGCTTTATTTTGAGCATCAGCCAAGCATAACAGATAATGATTATAAGTGGCATGACCAGCAAGGGTCGCAGTATTCCGTATTTTATTTAAAGAATCTAATGCCATTTGAGGATTTTCAGAAATCAGATGCTCCATTTCCTTTAACCTACATGCATTTTCCTCTCTATTGCAAGAAACAGAGATAATCAAACATGCAAAAAATAACACAAGCTGTTGAATGTAATTTCTTCTCATAAAATCATATTTTTAAACTAAAACGAATAAAATCTGCTTTTATTACAACAAGACATACATTAGCAAATGCTACAAAACGAGAGAAAACAAGGTGCTTTTCCCGATGAATTCGGCAAAAACTGCGTTTTCAATCCTTTTCCAATGAAAAATCATTGAACTTATAGTTTTGAAAATTCAATATTTTTTGCAAACATGGCAGTAATTTTGCAAAAAAAATATTGAAATATGAAAATCTCTATCGTAATCTGTACTTATAATGGAGCCAAGTTTCTCGGAGAGCAGCTTGACTCCATTGTTTCTCAATCACTGTCTCCATACGAAGTTATTGCACAAGACGACGGTTCCTCGGATGGGACTTGGAACATCCTACTGGAATATGCAGAAAGATACCCATATATTAAGGTATATAAGAATCCTAAAGAAAGAGGTATTAATAATAATTTCTTCAGTGCCATCAAACGGGCTACAGGCGACTTGATTGCCATCAGCGACCAAGATGATATTTGGGAATCCAACAAATTAGAAATCATGTCGAAAAGCATCGGTGACAACCTCATGTGCGTAGGTCGTTCAGTCCCCTTTTACTGCAAAGAAGACAAAAACATTTCCATCCATTACGACAGCCGAAAACCCAACTGTAATATCATAAGGATGATGTATGCATCTATGCCTGGACATTGCACACTCTTTAGAAAAGAATTATTAACCTTTTTACCAAAGAATCTAGAATCATGTCCTATCTATACACATACATGGTATGATGTTATTCTTGGTCAGACGGCAGCTGCACTTAACAGAATCATCCTCATAGATAAGATTGTCGTGAAACAGCGACGTTATCAAGGAGCTGCCTCTTACTCTGCATACGACAAGAAGAGAATACGTTCTGCCAACAATGCTTTATCCATGATAGGATTTGGTATTCGCTATTATCACAAAATAAAACCGTTAATGGCTAAACATTTTGCGGTAAGAGCAGGTTTTCTAAAAACAATCCCGTCTGAAGAAAAAATATATAAGGATGCCATAAAGTTGATGGACTACGAAAGTAAAACCAGCATAACAGCATTAGGAGGACTCATTAAAATGTATGTAAAATATAGGCATATCTTGTTTTACACCTACGAAAAAGACCCGATAGCCATCCTTCGAGCAATATTACATCCATTCATGCAAATATACAACTACAAGTATTTGCTAGAAAAAGACTGAAAACGTTTGCGATGTTTTATAGGCATAATCTGATACTTTCGTTTGGTGAAATCAGATATTATTCATAAATTTGCAGACGGAAGCTAACAATGATTTATAAAACAAACAAAAACATAATTACAGTCATGAAGAAAATTTTTAGCATGGTTTGTGCTTGCTTGCTGGCACTCAGTGCCCAGGCAACCGACATCAAGAAGTATGATGCTCTATATGAGAATCTGCCATTCCAGATGGAAAAGGTGACCCGTCCACAGTTCCCTGCCAATGAGGTAAACCTCAAGGACTTTGGTGCTATTGGTGACGGTTCTTCTCTCTGTACCACAGCCTTTGCTAAGGCTATCGATGCGCTGACCCAGAAAGGTGGCGGTAAACTCGTTGTGCCACAAGGCGTATGGTTCACAGGTCCTATCGTATTGAAGAGCAATATCAACCTGCATCTCGAAAAAGGTGCTGTCATCCTTTTCTCACCAGATGATGCCCTCTACCCTTTTGTAGATACATCATTCGAAGGTTTGGATACACGCCGCTGCCAGTCACCTATCTCTGGCCATAATCTTACCAACGTGGCAATTACCGGTCAGGGCTGCATCGACGGAAACGGAGAATACTGGCGTCCATTGAAGAAGCAGAAGGTTACAGATGCACAGTGGAAGCAGATTACTTCTCGTGGCGGTGCTTTCAAGAGAGCTGACTACTGGTTCCCAACAGAGGGTGCATTGAAGGCTGACAACAGTGCCAACATGAATGTGCCTAAGACTCCAACTTCAGAAGAAGAGTGGAACGAGATCAAGCGTTTCCTCCGTCCTGTGATGATAAGCCTCGTAAGCTGCAAGAACGTTTGGCTCAACGGTGTTATCTTCCAGAATTCACCAGCATGGAACATTCATCCGCTGATGTGCGAGAACGTTCTTATAGAAGATGTATTGGTTCGCAACCCTTCATACGCTCAGAATGGTGACGGTCTCGACCTGGAGAGCTGCAAGAATGCACTCATCGTCAACTCAACTTTCGATGTAGGCGATGACGGTATCTGTATCAAGAGCGGTAAGGATGCTGACGGAAGAAAGCGCGGCATTCCTTGCGAGAATGTCATCGTAAACGGCTGTACCGTATTCAAGGGTCATGGCGGTTTCGTTGTTGGTAGCGAGATGAGCGGTGGCGTAAAGAATATTAAGGTGAGCGACTGCCAGTTCCTCGGTACTGATGTGGGACTCCGTTTCAAGAGTACACGCGGTCGTGGTGGCGTAGTAGAAAATATTTATATCGACAACATGTCAATGTTTGATATCCAGACCGATGTCATCACCTTCGATCTCTATTACGGTGGCAAGTCTGCCGTTGAAGTTCTCAACGATGGCGACGAGGCTAAGAGTCAGAAGGTACAGAAGTTCAAGGTAGATGAGACAACTCCTTGCTTCCGCAATATCGACATCAACCATGTCATCTGCCGCACAGCCCGTCGTGCCGCTTACTTCAACGGTCTCCCTGAGATGCCGGTAAGCAATATCCACATCAAGGATATGGAGGTAAACAATGCAGAATATGGCATCGTCATCAACCGTACAGATGGCGTGAAGCTCGAAAACATCAAGGTTAGTGCAAAGAACCACGCCTTCGATGCCAAGAATTCAAAGAATGTAATTGTCAACGACAAGACATACAAGAAGATTGACGAAAAGGGTATTACTCTTGACTTCTAATATCGTCTTGATGATAAAAGACAGATTAGACATTCTCCGTATCTGTCAGAA